>NZ_JCAKMZ010000027.1:0-52754 GCF_059515865.1 Acinetobacter sp. CY73
AAAAGTGGTCTGGTTATCATCGTCGAAGTTTGGTGGAAACCAAGATGCATTGCATCAAATTATTAGGCGATAAATTAACATCAAGAAGTTTCCCTAGTCAGGTGAATGAGATTCATGCACGCATAGCGGTCTTGAATAAATTCACAGAATTAGGTCGCCCTCATACCCAAGTTGTCTCTTAAATTTAACTCAATTAGGGTAGCTCTGCCTTTCAAACCTTTGTGCAACAAAGCCATTTCACATAGTAAAGTATCGAAAAATAAATAGAGATATAAAATAGAATTGGAGTAATGAGTATTCGCAAAATCTCTTCATGACGTAGTATTGAAGTCTCTGCTATGGTGACCATGATAAATGTACATATAGTCCCATAAATACAGCCAAGTACTAGTTTGCTAATATAGATAGCTTCCTCATTATTTTCCGATTTAAGTTCACTCAATCCTATTAAGCTCATTAATAGGGAGGAAAATGCAAATAAAGCACAAATATAAAGATCTTGTAGAATCAACATCTCTCTTCGATCTGTAATGTATGGAGCTTGCGCCTGCCACTGAATTGAACAAAATAATAAGATTGCATAAATAATAATGAGGTAAAGATCATTTTTGAAATAGTATTTAGAGTTATTCATAGCTGTATCTTAATTGCATTGATCAAGTTCCTTTGATGAAAAGACTTGCTTAGCTTCATTGAAGCTTTCAAGGATATTTTTATCTTCAGAATCATTCCAAATATGATTAATCTTGTTTTTAATAAATTCATCGGGTACTAAAGTGTGAGATGAGACTAATTTTTTTTTCTTAAAGATATACTGATAAGTGACAGCAATAGACTTGGAATAAATAAGAGTTTTGTCAATTTGACAACTATCACTAATCTTATACAGCGAAATTTTACCAACTACATATCGAAAAGAATCTTGATCTTCTAATTTGAAATTTATTTCTTGTTGCGAGATTAATTGTGTTCTAGTTGCTGACTCTATCTGAAAGCTTTTATAAGTCACCTGAATATTTTCTTTAGACTGGCAACCGCTTAAAGTAATAGTACAAAACATCATGATTATAGTTTTAAGTTTCATTTTTATAAATTTGAGCAATATTTTTTATATTATCTTAAATCGAACTGTAAAAAAACCCGCTGTAAAGCGGGTTTTTTTAATGCTTAATACTTAGTGCTGTAACACTGAAATATCAGCCACTTTCGTAAACAAGCCACGTAATTGAGCAAGCATACGTAAACGGTTAGCTTTTAACTCAGCGTCATCCGCCATTACCATTACACCTTGAAAGAAAGCATCAACAGGCGCACGAAGTGCAGCTAAAGCAGAAAGGGCAGCGGTGTAGTCTTTCGTAGCAAATAACGGTTCAACCACAGGCCTAATTTTCGCAAGTTCAGCGAATAATGCTTTTTCAGCATCTTCAACCAAGTTTGCTTCAACCACTGCACCTGTAGGTTCAGCTTCTTTTGCAAGAATGTTCGCAACACGCTTATTCGCTGCAGCAAGCGCAGCCGCTTCAGGCAATGCACGGAAGTGATTGACTGCGTTTACACGCTTGTCAAAATCAAGCGGAGATTTTGGCGACAACGCTTGAACCGCTTGAATCACATCAACCGCAACGCCTTGGTCTTCGTATTTGGCACGGTAACGACCTTCTAAGAATGCAACAGCATCATTTAGCGTCTTAGCGTGATCTTTCAATACATCGCCATAAGCAGCCAAAGCAAGCTTGATTAAATCTTCAATAGAAACATCAAGATTGTTTTCAGTTACAAGACGCAAAATACCGATTGCAGAACGACGAAGCGCAAACGGGTCTTTAGAACCTGTAGGTGCTTGACCAATCCCGAAAATACCGGTCAAAGTATCTAAACGATCAGCTAAAGCAATCGTTGTACCTGTTTTGGTTTTCGGTAAAACGTCACCTGCAAATTTAGGTAAGTATTGCTCACCTAAAGATTCAGCGACTTCGTCATTTTCACCTTCAAGACGTGCGTAGTAAGTACCGGCAATCCCTTGAAGTTCTGGGAATTCACCCACAAGCTCAGAGGTTAAGTCACATTTCGCAAGAAGTGCAGCTTTTTCAGCATCAGCTGCATTTGCCCCAGTGATTGGCGCTAGAGCAACAGCCAATTTCGCAATACGTGTCGATTTGTCCCAAAGCGTACCCAATTCTGCTTGGAAAACCATATTCGCCAATTTCTCTTTACGAGAAGCTAGTGGTTGTTTTTGGTCTTGTAAGAAGAAGAATTCAGCATCCGACAAACGTGGACGAACCACTTTCTCGTTACCTTCAATAATTTGTGTTGGGTCTTTCGACTCAATGTTTGACACCGTAATGAAGTACGGTTGAAGTTTATTGTCGCTATTCACTAAGCAGAAATACTTTTGGTTGTCCTGCATCGTAGTGATCAATGCTTCTTGAGGAACAGCAAGGAAGCGTTCTTCGAAGCTAGCACGAAGTGCAATAGGCCACTCAACCAATGCCGTTACTTCGTCACGAAGATCCGCAGGTACAATCGCAATGGCATTTACTTCATCAGCGAGTGCTTTGACTTGACCGTCAATGATCGCTTGACGTTCTTCAAAAGACGCAACTACGTGCGCAGCTTTTAACTTCGCAAGGTATTCATCTGCATGCCCTAAAGTAATCGCTTCAGGCGCATGGAAACGGTGACCGAAAGTGACGTTACCTGCTTTATGGTCTTGAATCGTTGCATCAACCACTTCATTGTCTTTAAGCAATACGACCCATTTTACAGGACGTACGAATTCAGTACGGCTTGCCGCAGAACGCATACGTTTTGCGATTGGTAGGTTATCAAGCGCATTTTGTAAAATTTGTGGAAGTAAAACATCAAGGCTTTGACCTTTGACATCTTTTAAATAGCAAACCTTTTCAACTTTACCGGCTTGGAAAGTGGTGACTTGATCTACAGTAATGCCTTGACCACGCATAAAGCCTTCTAACGCTTTGGTTGGGTTACCGTCGCTATCAAACGCAGCTTGTTTAGCAGGGCCGTCAAAACGTTTTTTTGTGTCTGCTTGCGCGCCATCTACATTTACGATTTTAAGCGCTACACGACGTGGTGCTGCATACGCTTCGATTGAATCGAATGCAAGACCGGCATCTTTTAAACCTTTAACCGTTTCAGCATGCAACGCATCACGTAATTTTTTTAAGCTTTTTGGTGGAAGTTCTTCACAGCCAAGTTCAAATAAAACAGTATGTGTCATTTCCATGTATCCGAAAAAATATAATTTGGCTGTTTAAAATCGGCCTGTGGTGGGAAATCTGTCTGGTCTTTGGGTAAATATCCCCAAATTCTGATTACATCGCCACGTTGTTCATGTTCTAAACCAATCTTTAACAGCATATCTATAAACCTAGGAGCATGATCAATAATCTTTTTATGTCCCCAAGGTTTTTCAATTTGATGTTCTAATGTACCGATATCAAACCATAATACGCCTGAGAATGGATAGGGCAAATGTCCATACCATTCTACATCCCATTGACTAATAAATTGATTGCAAATCCAACAATAACGATAGCTAGGATGCCAATCATCATTGCGAATTGCAGAAACAAACTCAGTCCATTTTGTATTATTAGCAAGACCACTCCATTGACCTTTTTGGATCGCTAAAGCAATTTTTTTTTGCTCGTCTTGGATACCGAAATGAACAACAGAGTGGGGATTTGACATAAGTACAGAACCTTAGTCTTTAGCTGCTTTAACAGCTTCCGCTTCAACTTGCGCTTTTAACTGTGCAAGGACTTCATCACGAAGTGCAGGTTCAGCCATTGGGAAGCCAAGCTTCGCACGTGCTGCCACATAGCTGGTTGCAATTGAACGTGCCAAAGTACGTACACGTAAAATATAACGCTGACGTTCAGTCACAGAAATCGCACCACGTGCATCAAGCAAGTTAAAGCTATGCGATGCTTTGATGACTTGCTCGTAAGCAGGAAGTGGAAGTTCAGCTTCGATTAAACGTGTCGCTTCAGCTTCATAGAAGTCGAAGAGTTCAAACATTTTTTCAACGTTGGCATATTCGAAGTTATAGGTCGATTGTTCCACTTCGTTTTGATGGAACACGTCACCGTAAGTCACAGTACCAAACTGACCTTTGGTCCAAACAAGATCATATACAGAATCAACACCTTGCAAGTACATGGCAAGACGCTCTAAACCATAGGTGATTTCGCCTGTCACAGGGTAGCACTCAACACCACCGACTTGCTGGAAGTACGTGAACTGTGTCACTTCCATACCGTTCAGCCACACTTCCCAACCTAAGCCCCAAGCGCCTAGCGTTGGAGATTCCCAGTTGTCTTCGACAAAACGAATGTCGTGTACCAGTGGGTCAATGCCAATCGCTTTAAGCGAGTCGAGGTACAACTGTTGAATGTTGTCTGGGTTCGGCTTAAGTACCACTTGGAACTGATAGTAGTGTTGTAAGCGGTTTGGGTTTTCACCATAACGACCGTCTTTCGGACGACGTGAGGGTTGAACATAAGCAGCGTTCCAAGTTTCTGGCCCTAATGCACGAAGGAATGTTGCTGTATGGAATGTACCTGCGCCCATTTCCATATCGTAAGGTTGTAAAATGACGCAACCTTGTTCAGCCCAGTAGGTTTGTAAGGCAAGAATTAAGCCTTGAAATGTATCAATATGCGATATGGCGCGACTCATGTAGCATCCATTAAAATTAGTGAAAAATTGGGTCTAAGTATAAGGACTTTGCAGAAGAGTGGCAAAGGTTAGTCTTTATTTTTGTATTTATGATTTTTAGTTGATTGAGTCTGTTTTAAGATATTTTTTTGATGCTGTTTAAACAGTAAAAACCAATACATTAAAGCAAATGATAGCGCTAAGATCCCGATGAAGCCTGCCATTGAGAGTTTAAAGCCTAAGAATAAAGATAAAATGAGGGTAAGAATGGGGATGAGTGCTATGGCGCTTAATAGGATAAACCACAAATTTAAATAATAGAATTTAATCAGTAATAATTGTGATGAATAAATCAAGACATAGGCCAGAACGTAATAGACTAATAATATTGCAAATGAAATCACGATAAAGACGGTGAGAAACTCTCTTTCTAAGCTCCAACTAACTTTTGTTCTCACAAGAAATGCAAGCAGATAAAAGCCTAAAAACACGGCTAAAGTATATAAAGGTGCAACAGCCAATTTTCTTTGAATTTGTTCAGTTGTGACATTTAATGGTGTAGCGCAATTTTTACTGATCTTTGAAATTATATTCATCAATATTTTATTCGTTTCAATCATTTGAAAGATTAACGATGACTATTCCAAGTCAATCATCATGAAGGTTATATTTGCATCCATTATGCCAGTAGCAATGCGTTCAACAAGACTTTAGCGATAAAAAGCTCTGTTTACTTGGACTGAACGTTAACTAAATAACTCAAATTGATTGAATCCTAAATTTTCAATAATTCTTAAAAGTAGACCAGTGATTATTGTTAATTCTATATGTAATGTTATAACATAACCAAAATGATTCTAATATCATTCTTCCGCATTAAATTTTAGTCATAACACTACAAATGGATTACAACATGACAAAAATAGCTTCCTTACTCACGCTGACAATCAGCGCTTTATTGTTGAGTGCTTGTGGCGGTGATGATTCACCTTCAAGCCCTCCATCAATCCCTGATGGAAAACCAAATTTAGAACATCAACAAGGGCGCTTATTGATCTTGACTGAAGATCCAAATCGCCCTCAATTAAATCTTTATGATTTGGCACAGAAACAAACCATCCACAATGCTCAACTCACTGTTAACCCTAGTGCAATTCATGCCAGTGCAGGCTACCGTTATGGGGTGTTAATGAATCGAACTCAAGGCGTCGTAAATTTTTATGACAGTGGCTTAAGTCTGAATAAAGGGAATATCTCGAGTCAAACACCACAATTATTAACATATCAACTCAATGGGGCATCACCAACCCATTACCGAAATTTCAATGACCAAGCTGCGATTTTTTATGATGGCAATAACGATCAAAGTTCCAAGTTTGATGTCTTTAAAGACCAAGATATTTTTAATAGTAGCATTGCGAGTCAAAGCTTACCTTTTAAGCATCACGGTGTGGCTGAGCCTCGAGGCGATGTCGTATTGAGTACGTATCTTACTGATGGTCAGTCTAAAGTCAGTATCGTGAAAAGCTATGGCATACATGGCGATCACTTCCATGAACAACAAACGCTAACTAATCCTTGCCCAGGTTTACATGGCGCATCCTCGATTCAAAAATTCTCAGCATTTGGCTGTGAAGATGGTGTATTGCTGGTGGAGCAACAAGGTCAGAAATTTACAGATGTTAAGATTCCACTTTCTGTGCGGATCGGCACAGTGGTCGGGCATCATCTAGCCCCTAATTTAGTGGCATTGGCGTCGACGACGCCAGATCTTTTTATCATTGATCCAGTGCTTAAAAGTACTAATCAAATCAAATGGGTCAATGATCCAAGCACAACACGTTTGAAGCAAACTTATAGTTCTTCTGGTCAGTATTTTGTTGTATTAGACAGTACTGGGGTGCTGAATATTTTTGATAGTAAAACGCGGGAATTAAAAACACGCCTCAATGTTTTGGATGCTCAATCAAATGATTTAGCCAAAACTCAATTGGTGGCAAATCGTCGCACAGATGAAGTTTATTTAAATGATGTACAGAAAAAGCTGATTCTCAATGTAGATTTAAAAACAGGAACGATTAAACAAACCATTCAGCTCGATACTGTACCAAATCAATTCACTTGGTTGGGTGTTGGGCAAGTTTAAATTGATTTTTAAGTACTTAACCTTTTTTTATTCAGCTCAATAACAATGTTGAGCTGAATATTTTTAAACAATTTAAATGATATCGAAAAGATATAAAGACTTAATATTATTAATAAAAATTTCTATTTTTTATGCTTTTAAAAGTATATTTTATGTTCAATGTCTTTGATGAGGGTAGATTGCAAATTCAATGAGTAGCGTGTAGGTAATTACAGATGGATTTGACAGTAATGCTGTATAAGTTAAATGAAGGTGATCAATAATAAAAAAACTACGAGCTCTCGGGGAAGAGTCGTAGTTGAAAAACAACCAAATCAAAAACTCGTGATTTGATATTGATCTATTGCTTTCAATTAAAATCGTCAGACTTAATCCTGATTCACAGTGCGAATTGGATTTTGATGATTTGGTGATAGGTGACTCGATGAAAGTGGGTCATATTTATATTGCTTTTTTGGCATGACGAGCCAAAGTACCAAATATACTAAAATGCCAGGAAAAGCGGCACTCATCAGTGATACAACGACAAAGATCATACGAAGCAAATTCGCATTCCAACCAAAACGTTCAGCAATACCACCCATTACACCTGCAATCATATTAGAGCGGTTAGAGCGATATAAACCAACATTGGCCATTGAGGTCTCCTTTAAAACCTAAAATAAAATGGATACATAATCCAGAAATTAAAATATCTCATATGTATGTATATTTTATGGAGATGAAATCAAGATTTTTAAAGTGACCATCATCATTAAATCGTTAATTTATGTAATTAGTGACAGGATTTTATAATCTAAGTCATTGAAATATAGAGTTTGGTTGATTAATCTCATTTTAGACAATCAATTGTTTGGTCATATGGTCATCTGCTAAAGCTATAATAAGGTGATTAAAAATAATGACTCAATTTACTCTGGGTGTGGTCGAATGCTTCAAACTATAAAGCCAATACGAAGATCCTCACTTTTTCTTGCGAGTTGCTTGGTGATTCTTGCACTGACTGGATGTAATTCACCTTCTTCTACAGAAGCGTTGGAAAAGTATGATGCGGAAATGCAGAGTCAAAAAGGCGTATCAAATGAAGAGGGGCGTACGCTCACTGATATTGCAGGTCAAGCAACTGTGCCAGTTTTCGAGAAACATCAGAAAAAATCAAGTGTAGATGAGCAAGCAATGCCCTATGTGGGTAGGTATTATGCCTCGATCAGTTGTGATGATCCCTTGGTCTCTTGTGAAAGTGGGCATGCAGATTTTATCTTGAATCTATTGCCAGATGGCACAGCACATCGCACCATTATTCATTTAGGCACAATTACTTTTGAGTCCCATAAACAGTATCGTCAGGATACTTGGTCATATCAACCTGAACTGAAGCAAATTACTTTACACCGTGCAAATGGTGTCGAGTTTTTTTATACCATGAAAGATACACATACCATGGTGTTGAATAGTGAAAAAGTTCGGAATTTTACGCAAAAAAATATTGATTTTTTTGCGCAGGGCGGTGCTTTTCCATTAGAAAATTATGTGCTTAAGCGAGCAGACTGAGCCGTATTTAATTAATATCTAGAGTTGTTTGAGTAAGGGGATAAGTGAAAAAAAGCTAATGCTGTTCGCTGGGCTCAAAATCTTCGATTGAAAACAATCTGCTTGATTGCGAGAGTTATAACGCATCAAATTGTTATAAAGCAATTAAGTAGTTTTTTTTATTTTGCTTGCTTCAAGCCATTCACAGATTAAAAATGAGATTTACGATATTCAAATATCAGCATTAAGCCTAGATTAATTTCATTAATCGAGATGGAACATCGCTCAAATGAGTTTAGTGAAATGCACAGCGTAGATATGAAAAATCATCTATCATCGTTTTTACGATCTAGATTCATTTAAATTAAATAGTGTTTAAAAAAATAAAATGGTGGGTCGTCCGCGATTCGAACGCGGGACCAACGGATTAAAAGTCCGCTGCTCTACCAGCTGAGCTAACGACCCTGAGGAGTGTAAATGATGAGTATCATTTATACGGCGCAAGATATGGTATTTTGCATTATCCCGAAGGATATGATGGTGGGTCGTCCGCGATTCGAACGCGGGACCAACGGATTAAAAGTCCGCTGCTCTACCAGCTGAGCTAACGACCCATCAAGGATGATCAAATAAAATGGTGGGTCGTCCGCGATTCGAACGCGGGACCAACGGATTAAAAGTCCGCTGCTCTACCAGCTGAGCTAACGACCCTGAACATCACAATCAAAAATGAATTTGAATGTAGAGTGTGAGAAAAACAGGATTTTTCTAACACCACTTCGTTTGATGGAGCGTATTGTAGCAAGATCTCAACCGAGCGCAAGTAAAAATTAAGAAAGTTGCCTATGGTTGATTATAAATGCAACAAATCCGCTTTATCTAATCATAAAATAGGCAACAATTACTTTTAAAAGCGATATTTATACGCTTGAATGTTGTCGAAAATTTCTTGTGTCATCTTACAATAACGATCTTCTTGCGGTAACAGTACCAAAATCTGCTCATCTGTTTTGCTTAAATCGAAGCCTTCTTCCTTTAATTTACTTTTTTGATATTTAAAAGTGCCTGTTGTTTCGATGGCTTTTTGCACACGTAAGAAAACAGGAATGGCATAAGAGGGTAGATTTTTCTTGAATTCGATGACCATATTAACCAAATCTTCATCATTCAGTGTTTCGCCTTCTTTTAAAGTGATCGCCGCCATTCCTGCACGACCATTGGTGTTAGGAATTTCTACACCATAGACCACAGCTTCTGTGATTTTTTCATAATCGCTACAGATGTTTTCAACTTGGGTCGTCGACACATTTTCACCTTTCCAACGGAAGGTATCACCCAAGCGATCTACAAATTGTGCATGCCGGAAACCTATATCTTTCACTAAGTCACCTGTAATGAAGTACGAATCATTTTTGGTAAAAACGTTATGCATGATCGATGATTTATTCTTTTCGGGATCTGTATAGCCATCGAAAGGGGAGCGATTGGTGATCTTCCCAATGAGCAGTCCAGTTTCGCCTTTTTTCACTTTTATACAGTGACCCTTTTTATCTAATATGGGCTGATCTTTTTCTTTGTCATATTGAATAATGGCATAAGGAACAGGTGAAAAACCGACTGTATTGTCGAAATTTAAAACATTGGAGAACCCCACATTACCTTCACTCGACGCATAAAGTTCGAACACTTCTTCGATCCCAAAGCGTTGTTTAAACTTATTCCAAATATTGGGGCGCATGCCGTTACCAATCATTTTGGTCACACGATGCGAACGTTCATCGCTTGATTCAGGGGCATCCATCAAGTATCGGCATAACTCACCCACGTAGCCGATGGCAGAAGCATTGAATTTTTTAACATCAGTCCAAAAATGAGACGTTGAAAATTTACGTCGAATGGCGAGTGCTGAATTTCCTGCAAGCACGGCACACCAACATACGACCATACCTGTGGCGTGATAAAGCGGTAAGGTGCAGTACAGAACATCATCTTTGTTGAGATTAAGCACATGACCATAGGTGCCAAAAGCGAGCATCCAGCGGCTATTACTAAAGATCACGGCCTTAGGCAAACCTGTTGTGCCTGAAGTGTAGATATAAAATAACCCATCTGCACCAGTGACCTTATGGGTCTCTTTTAAATTTGACTTGGAAAATGACAAAATTTCTTGTGCTAAATTGGTATAGCCTTGAGGTGCTTCACCGATATCTTGTCGTGTATTTTGATCTGCGAACCAATAAAAATCTTTTTCAGTAATGCTGAGTGTTTCACGCACTTCTGATACAGCTTCACGACATTCTTCACCCACAATAATCGCAATTGGTTTTACAAGGTTAATGCTGTGCGTCAGCACTTTACCTGTTTGAGAGGTATTGACCATTGCGGAGACGACACCGATCTTGGCTAAACCCATGACGGTTGCCAGCAATTCAGAACGGTTTTCTATTACTACCGCAATCACATCACCTTTCTTCGCGCCTTGAGCAAGATAAAAGTGAGCAATTTGATTGGCCCAATCATTCAGTGCGTTATAGCTATATTTTTGGTCTTCAAACAACAAGGCATAACCCGTAGGGTTGCGTTTTACGGCTTTTTCAAAGGCTAGAGCTAAACCTGCTGGCGTCGAGGCTGTTCTAAAATAGGCTTGGCTCAGTCCGACAGCAATGTGAGGAAGTTTTCCGATTAATTTGGGTAAACGTACAGCAACGTCAGTGAGTCCGATTAGATCATGATTATTGGTTTGGCTCATGGGAATCCTATTTTGTATTCTTTATCCGTTTATCTTTAATTCGTCGCAATAGAGTCTTGCTGTCATTTTTAAAGTATTTTTAAACCAACTTGCGCGTTAATTCAATCTTGATTGGTCAAAGGTGTCTAACAACCTTGATTAAAGTAACAAAAAAAACCTAGCCATCGTAATGACTAGGTTTTATTAAATTAAGATTATTTGGCTAATCACTCTTCAGTAGGAGGAGTTGCCTTTTTAGGTGGGCGACCACGAGGGCGACGAGGACGTATAGGTTTATCTTCATCCGATAATTCAGCGTCGTCTTTTACTTCTTCCGAGCTTGAATTTTCAACTTTCGGATTCGCATCAGACGCCTTTCCCACTTTCTTGACGTCAGTTTTGACTGCAATAGGTTCAGCAATTGTATCTACTGAAGGCTCAACAACAGTATTTGCAACCGCTACAGTGCTTTCAGTCTCAACCTTTTCATCAATCGTGATATCAACAACTGCACTGGTTTCAGTTTCAATTGTTGGAGCGATCTCAGCAGGTGCCACAGTAGATTCTTCTACAGTAACAACAGCAGGCGCTTCTACAGCATTGACTTCTTCAACACGTGCTTGCTTTGCTTGCTCAGCAGCAAGTTTCGCTAGACGACGACGTTCACGTGGATCGTTAGCAACACGATTATCTGAAACCGGTTTTGGCGGTGTTAAATTCAACACAGGCGCTGGTTCAGCTTCAACTTGCACTTTCGTGACAATAACATCACGCGTTACGGGCTTTTTCTCTTCCGTCGTGTGATTAGATGCGACGGTGAGTGTTGCTATGTACGCTTCAGTGAACTTTTGCAATGCACGATTGAAGGTTGGGATTAAACCAAATTGTTCAATCAAAACAGAGCAGTCGTCCCCATATACATGACGAATTAAGCTGATTACTGTGTATTGACCTAAGGTAGGTACCTGTGAAGGATTGACTTTAGGGGCAACCACTTTCGCTTTGTTGTCACGTTGTTTATTGCGACGATTTTGGCGAGGATCATTGCTTGCACGACGAACAGGTTGTACTTGTTCAGCTTGCTTCGGCTCAGCTTGAGTGATTTGAGCTTCAAGAACTTTAGGCGTTTCAGCTTTGATTACTTCTGCAACAGGTGTAGGAGTAACTATAGTTTCAATAACGTCATTAACCACTGGTTGAACTGTAGGGTTTAAAGCGATGATTTCACTTTTTGCCTGATCTACGTTCACGACAAGTGCTGTAGTGAGGTTATTGTTATGTGGTACATCCACCATGTCCACTTTAGGTTGCTGAGCTTGATCAACAGGCGTTGAAACAGATTGTTCATTCAATACGCTTTGATCGCGGTGACGATTTGGGCGAGGTGGACGTTGTGCATTGCGGTCACGACGTGGAACAGCTGGCTCATTTTGCGCATCAAATGATTGTTCATTTTGATGTGGGCGCTTTGGATTACGTGGTTTCTGCTCACGTGGTTCAATGCGTTGCTCATGACGGTTGTCTTGACGTGGATGCTCTTGACGCATACTGTCTTGACGAAGATTGTCATGGCGCTGATTCTCTTGACGAGATACTTCATGACGCTCTTGACGTTGCTCATGGCGATGTTCTTGACGTGTTATTTGTACAACTTCTTCAATGACATGCTGATCTTGGACTTGTTCACGATTGTCACGTTGTTTGTTGTTACGTGGCTTTTTATTGTTGTTGTTACGCTGTGGACGATCATCTTTCTCAGCGCGATCAGCACCGTCACGAACATCATTTTTAGCTATAGGACTATGTGAGATGTACGCATTGGTTTCAGGAGCTTTAGGTATTTCAACTGCAACAACAGGAGCAGTGTGAGAAACTTGACCAAATTGACCACGACTTACCGCACCACCATTGACCATTTGTTCAATCGCGGCTGCGGCATTGTTTGCAGTACGTGATTGATCAATCGTTGCTGCTTGTTTTTGGACAAACAAGTTTTCTAGCCAAGCGCATGGGCTAGTTGAAGGTGCTGCTACAGTGGCTTGAACAGGTTTCTGCGTTGTATTTTGTGGCGCTGGAGCAGCATTTTTACGTTTCGCATTTTTGTCTTGCTGTGCTGGTGCAGGGGCATGCGTATGTTGAACATGCTGTTCTTCTTCTAAATGCCACTCAGAAGATTCATAACCCAGTTCTTTTTCACTATTGCGTGTTGCTTCAGTACGCTCATAGCTTGTTGGTGCGAAACCTTCTGGGTTAAATGTAATCTCGTAATGCGGTGTTTCTAAATGTGGATGGGGTAATACTGTCACACGTACATTTGACGTTTGTTCTAAGTAAACAAGGCTGTGACGCTTTTCATTCAATAAGAATGCTGCAATTTCAACAGGCACTTCAACTTGAACTTCACCTTGACGTTCACGCAGTGCAATTTCTTCCACTTTACGCATAATCGAAAGAGATAACGAACGAAGATCACGTACCATGCCTGTGCCATGACAGCGTGGGCATACATAACCTGTTGCTTCTTCTAAAGATGGGCGTAAGCGTTGACGACTCATTTCCATTAAACCAAAGCGAGACAATTGACCGAATTGGATACGGGCACGGTCGCTTTGTGTTGCTTCACGAAGTTTCGCTTCAACCATACGCTGGTTGCGTTCTTTGGTCATATCGATGAAGTCGATCACAACCAAGCCACCGATATCACGCAAACGTAATTGGCGAGCGATTTCTTCTGCAGCTTCTAAGTTGGTATTTAACGCGGTTTCTTCTACGTCATGGCCACGAGTCGATTTTGCAGAGTTAATATCGATTGACACCAAAGCTTCGGTTTGGTCAATCACAATCGAACCACCCGCAGGAAGTTTAACTTCACGTTCGTAAGCGGTTTGAATTTGACTTTCGATACCGAAATGAGCGAACAAAGGTTCGTTCAAAGTATATGTTTTTAGCTTGTCTAATTGGTTTGGCATGACCGCTTTAACAAAGTTATAGGCTTCGTTATACGCTTGCTCAGAATCAATTAAAATTTCAGCAACATCATCACGGAGGTAATCACGAATGGCGCGTGTCACCACGCCAGCTTCTTGATGAACCAACATTGGTGATGGACCAGAGCTTGATTGACCTTGAATACGCGCCCAAAGATCTAACAAATGTTGAAGATCAAGTTGTAACTCTTCTTGAGAACGACCGATTCCCGCAGTACGAACGATCACGCTCATGCCACGAGGTACGTTTAAAGATGCCAACATTTCTTTCAATTCTTCACGAACTGCACCTGAAATCTGACGGCTGATACCACCCCCTTTCGGGTTGTTTGGCATCAAGACAAGGTAACGACCCGCTAAAGAGATGAAGGTAGAAAGGGCAGCGCCTTTATTTCCACGTTCTTCTTTTTCAACTTGAACCAGAAGCTCAGTACCTTCAGTAATGAGTTCGCGGATATTTGAAGTCTGACGAGGATCAGCTTTGTAGTATGAATTGGCAATTTCGCGCATCGACAAGAAACCTTGACGACCTGCACCATATTCTACAAAAACGGCTTCTAGAGAAGGCTCAACGCGAGTCACGTGACCTTTATAGATATTGGCTTTCTTTTGTTCACGCGTGCGATTTTCTAAATCAAAATCGTAAAGACGGTGACCAGTGATAAGTGCAACGCGAACTTCTTCGGCATGTGTTGCATTGATCAACATACGTTTCATGGGTGTAACACCTAACTAGATGATACACAAACAAACAATCGCTATTTTGTCGCGAACATCAAATATCATGGATCAAAAACTCAGACTGTTCAATTAAGATTGTGGTCTGAGCCATTTACCGACCTTTTTGGTGAGGCTTCGGTTTTTGATTCACGTATTGATGATGGCAATACGGCTTTAATCCTGTCACTGATTAAAGTTACCTGCGTACTCACTGGCGGACATGCGGTGCATTGGATGTGAGTTACTTTCACTGTCACATTGCTCGAAGATCAACTCTTCATATTTGATAGAGTGTCTTGATACGGAATTATCGTCGTATCTTTACAAACTGTGCAGATCCAATGCATCTAACGCTGTAGCCTGAGTATCAGTCAGGTTGCGACTATTCTGATGTGTATCAGTTTACGTTTAAAATCCAACGTGATGTTGGAAACATATTTTTTTAAACAAACTGATTTATGTGCAAAAGCACAATTAAACGCAACAGTTTGTCTTTTTGCCGATATAATAAGCCTTCGGCGTCGGCGTATTCTTTTGGGACCATTCCGAGGTGTGATAGAGCGATCAAATTTAGTTTTTGATTTCAAAGTTATTGAAATTTCTAAATGAATGCTCTCTTACGGCGGTATCCGTGCGCTGACTATAGCAAACCTTACATCATCTGCCTATGGGCTAGACTGACATTTCTAGTGAAAAGTACAGTCTAAGTGATCAGTTTTTAATCAAATTTAGTATTTTTTTAGGTCAACGTAACTGTATGAATTCTACACAAGAATGGCAAAACGTCACTTGGTTTGAAGTGGATGAGCACCAATTGGGTCAGCGCATCGACAATTTTTTGTTTTCACGTTTAAAAGGTGTGCCGAAAAGTCGTATCTATCGTTTAATTCGTGAAGGTCAAGTACGTGTCAATAAAAAACGAATTAAGCCAGAGACGAAACTCGCGATTGGTGATCAAATTCGCGTAGCTCCAATTCGTTATGAGCAAAAAGACGAATCTGCTGTGCCTGTGTCTGATAAAGTCGCTCAAAGTTTACTCAGTCGTGTAATTTATGAAGATGAAGGCTTGATGGTGGTGAATAAGCCAGCAGGGATTGCGGTACATGGTGGTAGTGGCGTGGCGTATGGTTTGATCGAGGGTTTACGTGCTGCATCAGGTAAAAAATATCTTGAGTTGATCCACCGTATTGACCGTGATACATCAGGTTTGGTAATGATTTCGAAGAAGCGTAGCACCTTGAAATTACTTCAAGATATGTTGCGTGAGCACAAAATCAAAAAGACCTATGCTGCTGTTGTTAAGGGTCAAGTGAGTCTAGATAAACAACTGATTGATGCACCTTTACACCGTTATGAACTTGCCAATGGCGAACGCCGTGTATGTGTATCTAAAGAAGGCAAAGAGTCAAAAACGCAGTGGAATGTGAAAGAGCGTTTTATGCATGCAACCTTAGTGTATGCATCACCACTTTCAGGTCGTACCCATCAGATTCGTGTGCATGGTTTAAGTATAGGTCACCCTTTAATTGGGGATGAAAAGTACGGTCATGAAACTGAATATAAAGGGCCTAAAGCACGTCGTCTATGTCTCCATGCGATGCGTCTAGATATTCCAGGTTATGCGCCAATTGAAGCACCCCTACCTGAAGATATGCAGAGTATTGTTGCGCAGCTCCGAGCGCAGAAGAAAGATAAACAGCCTACTTTATTTGAACACGATGTTGAATAAGTCATCTTAGATTGATGAATAAACTGGGATCAACCACTGAGTCAAACTGTGGAATATTTTATGCAAAAACCTGTTGAGCTGATTGTTTTTGATTGGGATGGCACTTTATTTGATTCAGTGAGTCAAATTGTAAAAAGTTTAAAATTTGCTGCTGAACAGTTTAATCAGCCTTTAACTAATGAAGCGGCTAAAAGCATTATTGGCTTAGGTTTACCTGAAGTTGCACAATTACTTTTCCCTACAGTGCCTGAATTGCATCAAGCGATTTTGCAAAGTTATTCTGACCATTATGTCAAGCATTCAACCCATGATGTTTGGTTTGATGGTGTTGCTGAAATGTTGCAGGATTTAGTAGGGCAAGGGATTCAACTCGCTGTTGCAACGGGCAAAAGCCGTAAAGGTTTAGATCGTGTTTTGGCACAAACTCAAAGCACGGATCTCTTTGTTGCAACGCGTGCTGCCAGTGAAACCAAGTCTAAACCAGATCCATTAATGCTGTCGGAAATATTGAGCGTGGTTGGCATTGAACCTGAACAAGCGATTATGGTGGGTGATACCTCTTATGATTTAGAAATGGCGCAGAACATCAACATGCCAAGAGTAGGTGTCACTTATGGTGTGCACGAGTCACATGTGTTGGAAAGGTTTAATCCGATTGCTTTAGCATCCGATGTAACGACATTACACCAGTTGTTGAATCATCAGATTAAATTGAAGGAAAGTGCTTAAATTCTTCAATGTATTCAATCAAAAAAGCCCATTCATATTGAGTGGGCTTTTTTGATTTGTGAGTATTACGAGGCATGCAAAGTTTGAAACTCAATGATTACAATCTAAGGCTTAAACTGATCAGCTCTGATTGAAATCTAAATAGAATACTTTGGAGAGTAAATCGATAAATTTTTGTACCGCTGTAGAGCTCGAATTTTTGCGATAACTGACAAACAAATCAAGCGATGGAAGTTCAACATCAAGCGGGCGAATCACCGTGTTGTTCATAGTCAGTGGTGCAATGTAACCGGGTAAAATGGTGCAACCCAAACCGATACCAATCGAGTTGATATTGAATAAAATATTATCGGCTTTTTGGACGATATTGAATTCAATGCCTTGGTCTTTGGCGAAATTTAAAATAGCATCATGTAGCATTTTAGATTGTTCATCCGATGGAATGATGAAATCAATACCATCCAATGCTTGAACTGGAATACGTTCATACTTTGCTAAAGGATGATCTTTCGGCAAGATGAAAATTAACGGTTCACGTAAGACAAATTTACTTTCAATCTCATCGGATTGGAAGTTGTCGCGTGTAAAGCTGATATCCAGCTCACCTTTTTTAATACCGCGAATTTGATCGACGTTATTTAAACTGAGTAAATCGATTTTCAGGTCAGGGTTTTGAACGCGAAGATTTGGCAAGACATAGGGGAAAATTTTCATTTCCACTACGGGAACAAAGCCAATTCGAAGTAATTGTTGTTTCGCTTGAGAGACTTGACGCGCCATGGCAACTGCTTTATCGGCTTGCGCTAGCGTTAAACGTGCTTGTTCAAGGAAAACAGCCCCTTCTTCAGTCAATTCAACTTTACGCTTTGTACGATTTAAAAGTCTTACACCTACATCTTCCTCTAGATCTTTAATTTGCTGACTTAAAGAGGGTTGAGCAGTATAGAGTCGCAGTGCGGCTTTACTAAAATTAAGCTCTTCAGCGACAGTAATAAAATATCTAAGGTGGCGCAATTCCATAAAATTCGTCCGAGTATCAAGCCGAGCATTAAGCTAAAATATCTATTACTTCGATTGAGCTCGAGTATAAACGATAAAGCACCATCTCGTAAGCTTATTATAGTATTTAGAAAATAAATGAAGCTGAGAATGGCATAGTTAATTTCATATAATTTAGGGTTCTTTTAAGCGTAATTTCCTCTCAATACAGCTATTCTTGGCTATATATCATTATTCAAACCAATATGTTTAGATTCAATCTCAATACGTATAGTTTTTATAAAACATTAAATATATTGAGAAAAACAACAAATCAACACAATAAATTAGCCGAATGATTCGCTAAAATACTGACTAAGTTGATATATATCTATATGTTGCTTTTAATACTTGATTTGACTGTTGAAATCATTTTTTTAACACAAGAGAGATTAAAAAAGGTTAAACGTGAATGAATGTCATTTGTCTGTATGAATGAGTGTTTAAAATTCTAGACATTTAAAATCATAGATACGCGTTAAACGATGTAAAACTTCGTGTATTTTCATTGGGTTCAGTTAAAGAATAGGGCGTTTAATTACTAATGTCGAAACAGAGCGAATTAAATCCATCAGCGGATTCTCGTTTGTTAACTTCGAATGTTAAAACAAAAAATTTGAAGCAGACACCAGCATTACAGTACCAAATCAAAACGATGGACTGTGTATCGCATACATGGTCTAAGCCCAATTTTAAATTTATAGCGACTGATCATCATAATGGTCAACAATTTACCAATCTGGTCGAAGCTCCAGACAAAATAGGTCGTTGGGATCTTTTAAAATGGATCATGTCACGAAAGTCTCAGACATGGACAGGGGACTTTCAAGCAGAAACGAAAGAGTTTTTTTCGACACAAAAAGCATTGCCTGAAGAGCGTCCGCTTGCACCGATGAGTGACTGGCAAATTTGGTACATTGGACATGCGACGGTTCTTATTCAAATTGGTCCTTATAATTTTTTAACTGATCCGGTTTGGGCTGAGCATGTTAGTCCAAAGCAAGGCTATGGACCTAAACGGGTGATTCCTGCGGGAATCGCTTTAGAGCAGCTTCCACAAATTCATGCGGTTTTATTGAGCCATAATCATTATGATCACATGGATTTGGCAAGTTTAACGTGGTTGCATAAGAAATTTGCAATGCCAATTTATACTGGTTTGGGGAATGGTTATTATTTGCCGAAGGCTTTCCATGTGATTGAAATGGATTGGTGGCAGTCAGCTTTATTGCATCAGTTAAGAATCGTGTATACGCCTGCACAACACGGATCAGGGCGAGGAGCGAGAGATCAGAATCTTGCACTATGGGGCGGGTTTTCGATTGTTTCGGAGCATGGACATTGTTTCTTTGCAGGGGACACAGGCTATGGACCCCATTTCAAGGAGATACAAAAGCGTCTAGGAAATCCACGTATCGCTTTACTTCCCATCGGAGCTTATGAACCTAGATCTTTACTTCGACATGTGCACATGAATCCTCAAGATGCATTCCATGCACATGTGGATTTACAAGCTCGTAGATCGTTAGCGATCCATTATCGTACGTTTCAGCTCACAGATGAGTCACGTGAGCAACCTGAATTAGATTTGCATCATGCGATGAAGAACTCATCCAAATTGATGAATCCAATGTATTGTATTCGAGAAGGTAGACGGTTGATTGTTTAATTTACTCTGAAAATGACATTCATTGAGATTAGCCAGATTGAACTAGAGCATAAAAAACCACCTTGGCAGGTGGTTTTTTATGCTTCTAAATTCTATTTAGAATTAAAGAAAACCAGGATTGTGACGACCTGGATCAGTTGCACGTGCAGCTTGTGCATCTGCTACGGTTAAACCAAGTGCTTTGGCTACACCTTCACCATAGGCTGGTTCACATGCATAACAGTTACGGATATGACGGTACTTGATGAAATCAAGTGCATCACCCATTGCACCTGCAGTGTTATCAAACAAAGCTTGTTTCTGTTCATCATTCATCAAATTGAACAATGCACGAGGTTGGCTGAAGTAATCGTTATCATCTTCCCGATAATCCCAATAATCCGCTGCACCAGAGATTTTTAGAGGTGGCTCTTTGTACTGAGGTTGCTCTTGCCATTGGTTAAAGCTGTTTGGTTCGTAATGTGGTAAAGCACCATAGTTTCCATCTACACGACCTTGGCCGTCACGACGGTTAGAGTGAACAGGACAACGAGGCGCATTGACAGGAATTTGGTAATGGTTCATGCCGACACGGTAACGTGCTGCATCAGCATAGTTAAACAGACGAGCTTGTAACATGCGGTCAGGAGAGAAGCTAATCCCTGGGACCAAGTTGCTTGGTGCAAAAACGGCTTGCTCTACATCTTGGAAGTAGTTTTCAGGGTTACGGTTGAGCTCGAACTCACCCACTTCAATCAGTGGATAATCACCTTTAGGCCATACTTTAGTGAGGTCAAATGGGTGATAAGGGACTTTTTCAGCATCGAGTTCAGGCATGATTTGAACGTACATTTTCCATTTCGGGAAATCACCGCGTTCAATTGCATCAAATAAATCTGTTTGTGAGCTTTCACGGTCTTTCGCAATGATTGCTTCCGCTTCTGCATCTGTTAAGTTCTTAATGCCTTGCTGAGTACGCATGTGGAATTTGACCCAGAAGCGCTCATTGTTGGCGTTAATAAAGCTGAATGTATGGCTACCGAAACCATGCATATGACGGTAACCATCTGGGATACCACGATCCGACATGACGATAGTGACTTGATGTAATGCTTCTGGCAGTAAAGTCCAGAAATCCCAGTTATTGGTTGCACTGCGTTTATTGGTCTTAGGATCACGTTTCACTGCTTTGTTTAAATCAGGGAATTTACGTGCATCACGAAGGAAGAATACAGGGGTATTGTTACCCACGAGATCCCAGTTACCTTCTTCAGTATAGAATTTTAAAGCAAAACCACGAATGTCGCGCTCAGCATCCGCTGCGCCGCGTTCACCAGCAACCGTTGAGAAACGGGCAAATAATTCAGTTTTTTTGCCGATTTCAGAGAAAATTTTAGCACGAGTATACTGAGTAATGTCATTGGTAACGGTAAACGTACCAAATGCACCAGAACCTTTCGCGTGCATACGACGCTCTGGAATAACTTCGCGGACAAAATTACCCAGCTTTTCATGTAACCATACATCTTGTGAAAGTAATGGGCCACGTGCGCCTGCTGTCATACTATTTTGGTTATCTACAACAGGAGCACCAGCATCAGTAGTCAAGTGGGATACAGGACATTTTTTTGAGTCATCGCTCATCGTTTATCTCCATTATTTTTTGATCATGATGATTAACAAGAATATATTCTTAAATGAAGAAATATCATTCCTATTCGATCATGACATGAACCGTTTTGTTAATTCATTTTAAAGTGACATTGTTACAATTGTTTGATTGTGCAGAGCCAATCAATATATAGAGCCAAGCTTTGACTTTAATCCTTATATCATCAATTTACAAATAGCTTTAAGTGTTTGTCATTAGAGATAATATAGATCTCTCAAGTTTTTGATTTATGATTATTAAAAAATAAATATTTCAAATAACAAGTGGTTGTAGACATGGAATATGAGAGATGAGCTTGTATAAAATTTAAGTGATGCTTTATTTGTTATTTGATTAAAATGTGAAATGTTGTTGTTTTTGATTGAAAAACGATCATTCATTAAACATTTAAAATAGTTCAGAAAATTTTGAATCATGAATTAAATGCTAGATCATTTGTGAATCAGAATTAGATTTTGTAATAGAACAAGAATCATGTTTAGAAAATCCTTTCATCTAGCCCAGATATAAAACTAAAGAGAATATTTTTCATACTGATTATTCACTAAAGCCGCATACAGCAACTTTATTTTTTTCTTATACTAGTTGCCAATAGAGCAACAATACATGTAGAGAACTGAAGATGAACGCATGGACAACGCACCAAATAAGCAATCAAGTCGATGAGCGACAAGGCTACAATCTTTATGAAACGGATCAAGTTCTTCTCGAGATGATGCGACGCTATAACAGTCGCAATGAAGCACATTTGTCTGAATTTGGGCATGCCGTGGGTACAACTGAATCTTATTTACACGCAGATTTAGCCAATACACATACACCGATCTTACATACCTTTGATGCACGTGGTCGCCGTCTAGATTTTATTGAGTTTCACCCTTCATGGCACAAATGGATGGCGCTCAATCGTAAATATGCCGTGCATGCACATCCATTTTTAAATTTTACTCAGCAAACAGGTTGGGTCGATTGGGCGGCTAAGTTTTATCTCAGTGGTCAGGTGGAATGTGGAAATCTATGTCCAAATTCGATGACACTCGGCAGTATTCCACTCATTCAAAAAGAACCTGAACTTTGGCAAAAGCTAGGCGCGAAATTACTTTCAACTGAATATGACGAAAGGGATTTGCCGATTGCACAGAAGAAATCGATTTGGATCGGTATGGGGATGACTGAAAAGCAAGGAGGTTCAGATGTTCGTGCAAATGAAACCCTCGCTGTTCCTGTTGCAGAGTCGGGGCGTGGGAAAGCTTATTTGCTCACAGGTCATAAATGGTTTTTCTCTGCACCGATGTGTGATGCACATCTGGTGGTCGCAACAACAGAGCAAGATGGTTTGGCCTGTTTCTTTGTGCCACGTTGGCTTGAAGATGGTACTAAAAATAATATTCACATTCAGCGTTTAAAAGAAAAGGTGGGTAACCGAAGTAACTCTAGTTCTGAAGTTGAATTCAAAGATGCTTGGGGCATCATGATCGGTGAAGCGGGCAGAGGAATTCCGACCATTATCGAAATGGCAAATTATACGCGTCTCACGTGCGTGGTGGGTTCAAGTGCAATGTTGAGACAGGCATTGGTCCAGTGTTTATCTTATACGCGACAGCGCAAAGCGTTTGGTCATGTATTGGCTGAGCAGCCGTTGATGCAAGCAGTCTTAACTGACTTGGCTTTGGAGACAGAGGCAGCTGTTCAGCTAAGTTTCCATCTAGCCCATTGTTATGAAAACGATGATGAATTGTGTTTGGCGTGGAAAAGAATCATGACCCCTGCTGCAAAGTTTTGGGTGTGCAAACGCACAGTGGAACTGACAGGTGAAATGATGGAAGTGTTTGGCGGCAATGGTTATGTTGACAATGGCATCATGGCACGGATATTTAAAGAAGCACCTGTGAACACGATTTGGGAAGGGTCTGGCAATGTTATGTGCTTGGATGTGCTGCGTGCGATTCAACGTGATCGTGAATCTATAGAGGTTTTATTCAGATCATTTGCTGATGTCGCATCTCAAGAACCGATTTTGCAGCAAGAGCTACAATCACTGTTTAAAATGTTTAGTTCACTGAGTGGGGATGCGTTGCAATTCAGTGCACGTCGTTTGGTTTCACGTCTGGTAGTCTTAGCTCAGGCAGTTTTACTCAAGCAATATGCACCTGATTTTGTCTCAGATGCATTTATTCAAACGCGTTATCAACCCTTTCATGGTCAAGTGGTTGGTATGCTTAACAGTGATCATATCGAGATAGATCGCATTTTAAATAGAGTGTTGAAGAATTCAATGTGAAAACACATTTCCAGATGAGTTCTGCAATGAATTTTTGATTTTATCGAAAATAGAATGGTAATGAGCGTTAACATCAAAAAATTAAAATGTAAAAGTCCTAATCTCAATGAATGAAAACTTAAGAGCGTTGAGATTAGGGCTTGTATTCATAAGTAAACAAATATTCATGAGTAAACATATTTTTATTTTAAAGGTTGTGTTTCACCTAAACCGAGACTCGATAAATCTGGGTGAAATAACGATTCATTGGTTGCTTCAGCAAGCTCAACGATATAACCCGGTGCTAATTCTAAACGTCCTTGAGCACCCATAATATTAGGGGTACGTTTTTGTAAAACAGGAATATTATTTTTCTCTGCTTTACTGTAAACCGCTTCGATATCATCGACCACAAACATGATTTTGGTTTCCTGAATAAAATCAGGCAAAGTTGCCAATTGTTCAGGCTGAATTACGACCAGTGAAACGTGGCCTAAACTCGATCTTAAGCCGACGACCATCAAATTATGATATTCCTCCAAATGGAATATATATTCTATCTCACCATTAAAGTAATCAATGTAGTTACGAATGTATTGCTGTTCTTGACCTGGCGTTAAAAACACACGCTCATAAGGACCTGAAACAAAGTGATCTGCGAAGATTGTATTTTCTATTTTACTCATGAGTTTTTCCTTCTTTTTAAGGATGAGGGGAGATAAGGCTCAGCCAAACATCGGGCTGAACCTTGACTTGTAGTCTGTTTTATTGTTAAGGATTAAGAGACGGTTGGTTTTTCAGCCAGTGGCATGCCATTGAGTAGGTAACCGCCGTCAGCTGCAACAACTTGACCTGTGACGAATGAAGCTTCATCGGAGCTAAGCCATAATGCTAAATGTGCAACTTCTAGAGGTTCAGCACCACGGTGCATCGGAGTTGCTTCACGAGAGTGCTCTTCAAAGTTTGAGATAATGGTTGCCGTTTTATCGGTCATCGGGGTAATGGTATACCCTGGAACGACAACGTTGACACGTATCCCTAAGCGGGCATATTCCATTGCAACCACTTTGCTAAGACCGATTAAACCTGATTTAGATGCAGCATATGCAGCAAGATTTGAAGCACCTGTTAATCCACCAATGGATGAGGTATTTACAATAGAACCTTGATTGCCTTTTTTCAGCATTAAACGTACTTCAGCTCGCATGAGTAAAAAGTTACTGGTTAAATTGACTGAGATAATATGATCCCAATCTTTCTTTTCTGCGTTGACAATCGGAGCATGTACGCCAGAGATGCCTGCATTGTTAAAGGCAATATCTAAGCGACCATATTTCTCTTCAATATAAGCAAGTAATGCGTCTACTTCCTGTTCATCACTGACATCCGCTTTGAAGAAATCAACTTTAAGTTGTTCTGCTTGAGCTTCTTGTTCAAGTGCTGCACCTGCTTTTTCATTGCGTGCTACACCGATTACCGTTGCACCACGTTTTGCGTATTCTAAGGCCGCTGCTTTACCAATACCTGAACTTGCGCCAGTGACCAATACGATTTTATTTTCAAATTGTTGAGTATTCATTTTTATTGTCCTGATTAAATTAAATTGTTTGAGAATGGGAGTTTTAAACCTTTTCTTGGCCATTGAACTTCATACAAACGACCTGTCGCTGAAGCTGTGATATAGGCTGTTGTTAGGTCAGAACCACCAAAACAAATGTTGGTGACAGTGGGGTCTTTGAGGGGCACTTCGAAGAAATCAATCACTTCACCTTGTGGTGAGATGGTGGTAATGCCGCCTTTGGGCATTGTTGCGACACTGACATTGCCCTCAGCATCAACTGCAAGTGAATCGAAGAATGTAAAACCGCCTAGACCAATCAACAGTTGAGCACCTTTTTCAAGATTAAGTTCACCAGTCCCTTTGACTTCCCACCACCAAATACGTCCGGTAATGGTTTCTGCGATGTAAACACGTTTGCCATCAGGTGAAAGACCGACACCATTGGGGGTAAACAGAGGGCTGACTAAACGTTTGACTGAACTTCCATCGAGTCGACCATAACTGAGTGCACCTAAGTCCATATCATGTTCACGGCGCTGACCGTGATCAGTGAAATAAAAACCACCTTGTCCATCCATAATTAAATCGTTGGGGGCGAGAATCGGACCATCTTCGTAATGTGTATATAAGTCGCTGACGATGCCTTCAGCAGAAACGATTTGGATACGTCCACCAATGAAATTTTCAGGTTGTGGTCCTGGAGCAATTAAACCGTCATGTTCTTCCCAAGACATGCCACCATTGTTGGCTAGATACACGGTATTATCTGGGCCGAGTGCTGCACCATTGGGTGCACCTTGAACAATTGCGATAACTTTTTGTTCACCATTCGGATAGAGTCTTTTCAATTGCTGGCTTTTGAGTTCTACCACGAGTACAGAGCCATCTTCTAAAGCGACTGGACCTTCAGGAAATTCCAAATGCTCAGCAAATACTTTGAATTCCATATTATTCTCCTGCGTTTATTATTCTCATGTGTTGATTGAGTACATTTTTGACAGTTTGTACTCAGTGATGTGATTTATTTTTTATTCAGAAGTTTGATCAAAAACTAAAACGCTTTTGCCACGAGTATGACCATTCAGGATGTCATCATAAGCTTTGGCAGCTTCGCTGAATGGGTATTCACGGCTCACCACCCAACTAAAACGACCATCAGCAACACGATCAACAACGTATTTTAAATTAGACGGTTTTTTCTTCACCCAAACGGCTTGTATTTTGGAAGAAGACAGTTTTCGACCTGCTGTTGATCCCATGAAACCACCAGACTTCACTGTGGTTAACGAGGCCTGAGTCGCGTCTTCATTTCCGGCCAAATCGATAGATGCATCAAAAGGCTCAGGGTGTACTTCTTTTAAACGTTCAACTAATCCTTCGCCGTAAAAGACAGGCGTTGCACCCAATTCTTTTAAATAATCCTGATTTTTGGCAGATGCGGTTGCAACAACATTCATTCCTTTTTCTTTGGCCAATTGAACCGTAATTGAACCTACACCACCTGAAGCACCGTGAATAAGGAGTGATTTAACAGGACCCATTTCATCTAAAATGGTCATCGCAGTCTGTGCAACACCTGCCAAAGTTCCAGCAGTTGACCAATCGAGATTTTTAGGCTTAGCAACAAGAAAACTAACCGGTACGTCAATCACTGAGGCATGGGTAAAACCACCACCTGAACCTAATACTTCATCGCCAACTTTCCATTGGGATTGTTGTCCGTCTATATCGATGATGACACCTGCATATTCAGTACCAAAGGCTTGAGGCATTTCTGCATGTTTAAACTCGCCTGTCATACGACGCGCATCAATTGGGTTAATACCTGCGGCTTTAACTTGGATACGTGCCATGCCAGCTGCTAAAGGAGGGAGATTTGTTTCAGCGATTTCTAAAACATCAGCTTGTCCATAACGACGTGCGATTAGAATTTTACTTTTCATTATGATTTATCCTTTATTGAATAATTGAGTGTTTAAATTTTCAAGGGATATTTGAATTGTAGTCTGTACAAATAGAATGAGAAGAGTTAAAAATAAGCATCATTATTCCAAAAACGATACAGATAAGAGTTTAAAAAGATGGATCTCAATAGCTTAAAAATATTTCGAGATGTGGTGAGTGCAGGGGGATATTCAGCGGCACATCGTCAGACAGGACAGTCCAGAGCGACTTTAAGTCGACACATCAATAATTTAGAACAGGCTCTTTGTTCTCGGTTGATTGAGCGGAGTACCCGAAGTTTCCGCTTAACAGAGCAAGGTCAAATTTTGTATGACCGCTGTGTAGAAATTTTTGCGCAAGTCGATCATGCCTTAATGACAGTAGAACATTTGCAACATGAGCCAAATGGTTTAGTCCGTATTGCTATTCCACCTTCGTTATTACATTTCCATTTACTCGGTGACGAAATTTTGCGTTATATGGAAATGTATCCTAAGGTAAATATTCATATAGAGGCATCCAACCGTCCAGTCGATGTGCATAATGAAAATGTAGATTTTGTGATTCGTGCCAGAACAAATCTAGATTATCCTTTAGATTATGTGCCTGTATTATTAGCAAAAATGAATTTATTGCTTGTTGCACATCCAAAGTGGAAAGATAAACTTCATGGCAATTTAGATGAGATATTAAGTCAAGTTCCTGTGATCGCTTGGAAGGCAAATGGTGAATATGCCTATTGGCAATTGATTCATAAGGTGACTGGTCAGACCATGCAATATAAGACTCAGCCTAAACTCATTGTGGACGATATGGATATGATGCGTGAAGCTATTTTGAAAGGCTTAGGGATTGCTGTGATTCCACAAGTTTATGTGTATGAAGACTTAGCATTAGGGCGGTTGGTACAACTCGAAGTTGAGGCTGAGCCTGCTCAAAGTTTGATTCATGCGGTGCATTTAGGGCAACGAGGCATGCGACCTGCGGTGAGACATCTTTTAGATTGGTTAAAACAAGCAACCGAGAATTTGCGTTAAAACAAACCTGATTCTATAACAAACCTGATTCTATTAAGTTATTGATGATTTAAAGTAGATTTTAGAGATGGTAAACACACCGTTATCTAAGACCACATTGCTTGTTCATCCTTTTTAAGGATGTATACTATTTTTAGATCGTGTTTCTCCCTTGAAAAGTACAATTTCTATATCAAATAAACACTCGTTTTTTGAAAAGTGGTGCTTGTAAATTGTACAAATAGGCGTAATATCATCATCCACATCTATAAGTGGGTGTATTCAAAAAGGTGAAATGAAATGGCAAAGAAAAAAGCGTTGCCAGAAGTTGTGATTCACAACTTTGTGGCGAAACACATGCATGAAGTCAATAAAAGCCAAGTGTTTGTAGACCGTAAGAAAGATGCAAAACGCGGGTATAGCAAGCACAAAAAAGGGAGATATTCGAATGATTATCTCCCTTTTTTAATGTTTGTCACTTTAACTTTATTCAGCTTTAAATTACTAAGCTTTAAGTTATTCAGTCGTAAATTATTAGCCGCTCAGCATACGGTTTGATTTCACCATATCCGCTAAACCGTGATGTTTGAAATAATATTCCATCCAGCTTTTCACAATCAATGGATTGTTCATCTGAACCACTTCTTCTAATAATTTTTCCGCATCGGTCATTGGCACATGACAAATTGCTTTTCTTACACGCAGAATATTACTCGAACTCATTGAAAGTGTATTAAAGCCCATCGCCATCAGTAAGATTGCTGAAAGTGGATCACCTGCCATTTCTCCGCAAATACTAATCGGCTTTTCATATTTATGGCATTCCCGCACCAAGCGTTGTAATACACGTAGAACAGACGGATGGAAATGAGAATAGACACTAGATACACGTGGGTTATTACGATCAACTGCGAGTAAATACTGAATTAGATCGTTTGATCCAACAGAGAAGAAATCGACCAATTCAGCAAATTCACCAATCTGTAAAAGCACACTCGGTACTTCAACCATGATGCCGATTTTAGGTTTATTAATTTTGACTTGTTCTTCTTCTTGAACGGCAATCCAGTCACGCTCAAGTAAATATAAAGCCTCTTCAACTTCGCTGACACTGGTCACCATCGGTAACAAGATATGCAGATTGTTTAGTCCAATACTGGCTTTAAGCATGGCACGAATTTGCGCAGAGAAAATTTCAGGGTGATCGAGGGTAAAACGAATACCACGCCAGCCCAATGCGGAGTTTTCTTCTTCAATTTGGAAATAGGGTAAGTCTTTATCTGCGCCAATATCGAGGGTGCGCATGACCACCGGTTTATTGGCAAAGTGACTGAGTTGTTGGCGGTAAATTGCACGTTGCTCTTCTTCACCGGGGAAGCGGTCACGCAACATGAATGGGATTTCTGAGCGATATAAACCCACACCTTTCGCACCGCGTTGTACACCACGGACTACATCAATCATCAGACCAGTATTGACATACAACTTGACTGCAACACCGTCGGGTGTAATGGCATCTTTGGTTTCGTATTGTTTTAAATCTTTGGCGATTTGTTCTTCTTCTTTTTGAATCTCTTTATAACGTTGACGTAGTCGTCGAGGTGGATTGACGAATACACGCCCTTGGTAGGCATCGACAATCATTTCAGCATCATCAAGCGAATTCACAGGAAGTTCGGTCACCCCAACAACAGTGGGAATCCCGAGCGCACGAGCTACAATCACCATGTGCGAATTGGCAGCGCCTTCTGTCGTGACAATCGCAGCGATCTTATCGACAGGCAACTCAACTAAAGCAGCAGTACTGATTTCTTCACCGACCAAGATACTGTCGGCACTCAATTCACGATGACTCGAGTCTGCTTCTTGAAGTGAAGCCAGAATACGACGCCCCAAATCCTTTAAATCCGCGACACGTTCACGTAAGTAGTCATCTTCCATTTGTGCAAAAAGGGCAATATGACGATCAATCACATGCTTGACCGCACCTTGAGCCCAGTTACCATCACGGATGATATCTTTGATTTCGGCAGGGAGTGCATTTTCATCCAACATACGAAGGAATACGCTAAATAGCGCGCGCTCTTCTGACATGAGAGAATCTTGCATCTTTTCATCGAGCGAACGAATCTCTTCACGTACCGAGTCTACAGCTTGATCTAGAAGTTCGAGTTCTTCACTGATGTCTTCAGCTTCACGATCTGGAACAGCAGCCAAATCCGCAGGCGGATACAAGATCAACGCGCGACCGAGCGCTATACCACCTGCACCTGATGAACCTTGGAAAGTTTTATAGGTTGGAGAGTTGGACGGTTTGCGAAATACATCAATATTGCCAACAGCATGGGCATGCGCAATCACCCCTGAAAGTTGAGCACACAGTGTTACAAGGAAAGATTCCGCTGCTTCACTAAAATCTTGTGGTTCAGTGTTTTGAACCACAAGTACACCCATGACTTTTCGGCGATACATCACTGGAACGCCTAAGAATGAGTTATAGATTTCTTCACCTGTTTCGGGGAAATAGGCAAATCGCTCATGTTTGAAGGCATTTTCAATATTGACAATTTCTTCACGCTGACCGACCAATCCGACTAAACCTTCACCCAGTTGCAATGAAACATTGCCGACTGAATCAGGATTTAAGCCTTTGGTTGCCATGAGCACAAAACGTTGATTTCGTTCATCAAGTAAATAAATAGAGCACACATCAACATGCATCGCTTTAGAAATCTGATTGACCATAATTTCTAAAGATTCATGCAAACTCACGGATGCATTGATCTCTTGGACAATGCGCCGTAAAGAGTCTAGTTGCATGTTCGACATGAAGATGTGCTCCTTTAATAGATTAAAGTGTCTAATTATTCAAAATATAACAGTTTAAAGCGCTCAATTTGAATTGAGTCACTGATTAACCTCGAGCACAGTTTTGAAAGATTACAGATCCGAATCTATCTTTCAACATGTGGCTGTGGCAATTGCATACACAGTTCTAGCATGGCTCGACGGTAAACATCACGTTTGAAGTTCACCACTTGACCAAGCGGATACCAATAACTCACCCATTGCCATTGATCAAACTCTGGCGGGTCGTTGAGATTCAATCGAATATGATTCGTTGAAGCTACTAATTTGAGTAAAAACCATTTTTGCTTTTGTCCAATACACACAGGATCTGAGTCAGACCTGATGTATCGAAGTGGCAAACGATAATGCAGCCAACCTTCGGTTTGCGCTATGATTTGAACGTGCTCTGGTAATAACCCGACTTCTTCTCTGAGTTCTCTGAAAAGTGCCTGTTCAGGAGTTTCTCCAAAATGGATACCTCCTTGAGGAAATTGCCATGCATTGTGACCAATGCGCTTTGCCCATAAAACTTGACCAATATCATTTGCCAAAATGATCCCGACATTGGGTCGGAAACCTTCTGAGTCGATCATTTGGCTACCTAAAAATTTATTAAATTCGTTGACTTTGGTTTCGGGGGCGTCCACTGTCTATGCCCAACTCGAAAAGTTCAAAGTAATAATGTTTTAAAATTGCTATGATCTTAACGAATTTCTATCGGTTAGCGGTGATAGATTTACATTTTTTTTCTTAAATTTCAGTTTGAACGAGTATTTTCATGAAATTGGCGTTGTTTGATTTAGATCACACCTTATTAAATACCGACTCTGACCATTCTTGGGGCGAGTTTTTAGTCAATGAAGGCTTGGTTGATCCAGTTCGACACCGTGCGATGAATGACAAGTTTTATGATGACTATAAAGCTGGACAGTTAGATCCAATTGCGTATAACGAATTTGTATTTGAATTTTTAACCCAGCATGACAACGAATATTTAACTGAGTTACATCAGTTGTTTATGAAAAAAGTGATTCGACCTCAAATGCGCCCTAAAGGTTTTAAAGCCATTCAGCGTCATCTTGATGCAGGGCATCAATTGGTCGGAATTACCGCAACCTCAGATTTTATTACTGCACCGATTTTCCGTGAATTTGGTATTACGGAAATTATTGCCACCAATGCAGAAGTGGTCGATGGAAAATATACGGGTAAAGTCATCAATACGCCGTGTTATCAACAAGGCAAACTGACTCGTTTAGATCTGTGGCTTGAAGGACGGGATGCGACGGAGTCTTGGGCATATTCGGATTCAATTAATGATCGTTTTTTATTGGAATATGCTGACCATGCAATTGCAGTGAATCCTGATGATCGACTCGAAGCATTGGCGAAAGATCAAGGATGGGATATTCAGGATTGGTCGATTTAATGGTTTCTTAGATTCTAAAAATAAGTAGCATTTGGTTGCTACTTATTTTCGCTAAATATAACCCGAATCGCGGATAAGGATTTTTCTTTAAAATCATAAGCTAAATGTAATTTTATGATTAGTTTTTAGTGTTATCAGACCAAAGCATAGACTTGTTTATGCTCAAAAATGATGGATAAGTCTCAAGATGAATGATCTCATTTGCTTAAGTAGGATTCGGGTCGTGTAACAAATTATAAGAATTATTAAATACTTGGAATTTAAATTGGTTTTTTTATGTCTAATCCTCAAACTCTAAATACAGCTTCAAAATCGAATCACTACGACCGTGAAATGACAAAGTTCATTGGAGAAAAATACCAGAAGTATTACAAAGAAAATTTCGAAAAGATCACGCCTAAGAAGCCAATTGGTGGTTTTAACTGGGCTGCATTTTTCTTTAGTTTTGCTTGGCTGTTTTACAGAAAGATGTATGCCGAGGGTTTTGGCTTTATCGGATTAATTATTCTGATAGGTTTCATATCCGAATATTGGGGATTTCAAACCACTTCAACAGGACTGATCATTCCTGCGATGTTGGGAATGTATGGAAATGGAATGTATAAGCAGTTTTCGGAAAAGAAAATCGCAGATATCAAAAAAGTACATTTACATGGTTCCAATGTCTTACGAGAGTTGCAAAAACAAGGGGGTACTAATATTTGGGCGGGCACTACTACATTGTTAATCATTGTGAGCTTAACCGCTTATGCATTTATGGCAAATTAATCTGAACTGTCATTAAAAAGTCATCAAAATTGAAGGTTTTTTTATTTAAGATCTTAATCAGATGACAGAATTGATTATATGACTTAGCCATCAGATCAATTAAGGCAATCTAGGCATCATCCAGAAATTATCAAGTGGATAAGTTTAGTTATTAATCGAATAAAATCAATTGCTCAATTTAAAATCAATATGCTAAGGTGAAACTGACTTGTATCATTGCCTTTGTATCAAGACGATGCCACCTCAATCAGGAGGGCATGATTCAAAGTTTAAAAAAATCGTTATGGATAACGACAAAATAAAAAACAAGGAGAAGTTATGGGCACTTTAGCAATCATCATTTCATTGGCATTACTGATGTTTTTCGCCTATCGAGGGATTTCGGTACTGATTTTGGCCCCCATTATGGCGGCCGTTGCCATTTTACTGTCTGGTGACATGGCATACATGATGCCGCAGTACACTGAAACATTTATGTCGGCTTTGGGCGGCTATATTTTAAAATTCTTTCCTATTTTTTTATTGGGTGCCTTATTCGGACAACTCATGGTTGATTCAGGTGCTGCATCCAGCATCTCAAACTCGATCATGAACAAATTAGGACACCAACGTGCCATTTTGACTGTGGTATTGGCATGTGGTGTGTTGACTTACGGTGGGGTATCACTGTTTGTGGTGGCATTTGCCATTTACCCGATTGCCAAGTCTATGTTTCAAGCGGCGAACATTCCAAAGCGCCTCATTCCTGGTGCCATCGCTTTGGGTTCATTTACTTTCACGATGACCGCTTTACCCGGTTCACCTTCGATCCAAAATGCGATTCCGATTCCTTTTTTTGGGACCAATGTATTTGCAGCTCCGGGTATTGGTACCATTTCAGGTTTGATCATGTTTGGTTTAGGTTGTATGTGGTTACAAAGCCGCGCCAATAAAGCCCATAGAAATGGAGAAGGATACGGTATTGATACCCAAGAAGGAGAAAAGTTAGAAGACGGCGTGACGTCTCAAGGTCACATGCCCGTATTCTTGGCATTTTTACCCTTGCTGTTGGTAATAGGTGTAAATGCTTTGTTCACTTATATTATTTTTCCAGGCATGGACTTTAGTACGTTTGAAGAGCTTTATCCAAAATTAGATCCGAGCAAACAAACAGGTTTGTGGGCATTGGTGATTGCCTTAGTGGTCGCATGTTTAAGCTTGATTTTGTTACGCTTGGGCAAATGGAACAACCTTAAAGAAACCGTCAACAAAGGGGCTTTGGGCTCAATGTTACCCATTTTCAACACCGCTTCTGAAGTAGGGTATGGCGCTGTCATTGCTTCCTTGGCTGGTTTTATTATCATTCGTGACATGGTGTTAAATGTCTCAAGTAACCCATTGATTTCAGAAGCCATCGCCATGAATATTTTAGCGGGGATTACCGGTTCTTCTTCTGGCGGGATGTCGATTGCTTTATCGACGTTGGGTGCTGATTACTTAGCTATGGCTAATGCTGCAGGCATTAGCCCTGAATTATTACACCGTATTGCAGCCTTAGCAGCAGGCTGTTTAGATACCTTGCCTCACTCAGGCGCGGTCATCACCTTGTTGTCTATTTGTGGCATGACACATAAGCAGTCTTACGGCAATGTGGCAATGTGTACCGTATTGATTCCAATGGTATCAGTAACGGTTGCCATTACCTTAGGGACACTGTTCGGCTCATTCTAATCGTTGTTATATACAGGACGTTTGGAAAACGTCCTTTACCATTTTAAAGGACTCAACATGAAATTGGCTCACATAGATGACTTCCATGTCGGTTTATCCCATACCTTAACCCGCACGATAGATGCCGAAAAAGTGGCTCAATTCATTGCCTTGTGTGGTGATGAAAACCCCATTCACTATGATGAAACTTATGCGGCACACACCAAATTTAAACGCCCAATTGCACACGGTTTTTTAACTGCCAGTTTTTTCTCACCAATCTTTGGTTTGCATCTTCCTGGCCCTGGTGCGATGTATGTCAATCACAATTTGCGTTTTTTAAAACCGGTGTATGTGGGTGATACCGTTGATCTCATCGCGACAGTCACCAAAGTGGATACTGAACGGAAACGGGTTTACTTTGATACCATTTGCAACATCAATGGCGAACGGGTGATTGAGGGCGAAGCAGAATTATATGTACCGACCCCCACAGACGCAGGGCAGGTGGCATTAGATGCAGCGACAACAAATGTTCAACAGCATTTAACTATTCCAAAGCCTTCACATATTGATTTCATTCCTCTTTAATCCATCACCAACGGAGCATTAGCTCTATATTTTAGTCAAAGTTAATTGACGACTTAAAACAATAATATTGATCTGAAAATCTAAGAAATCAAAACTGCCGTCGTAAAGACGGCAGTTTGGGCAAAATGTTTGATACTTTAAAAGCTTAATGAATCATTAAATCGACCAGTGCTTTCGCCGCTTTAGATTGGGTACGTGCTGGATGCCAAACCATCCCCAATTGACGTTTCATTTCTAGATCTAAATCGAGTGTAACTAAATCTTGACTCACTAAGGTTTGCGGCAATACTGACCAACCGAGACCGATAGAAGCCAACATTCGAATTGATTCGAGTGGGTTATTACTCATGGTGATTTTAGGCTTTAGTCCTTTTTTCTCAAACTCTGCGAGTGTAATTTGAGATGTATACGTTTGAGATGCAGGTAATAAGCTCGGATACTGAATTAAATCTTCAAGGCTTAAGTTTGATTTAGAGGCAAGCGGATGAAATGCTGCGGCTACAAAAACCAAAGGATCATTCCACAAAGGGACATAACTGAGACGGTCATCTAGAGTTGGCGGTAAGGTTAAAAAAGCCAATTCCAAATCACCCGCCAAGACTTTCTCATGCGCTTGTTCTGAATCAACGAAATGAACATCCAGTGTTACTTCAGGATACTGTTGAACATAGTTTCTTAAATGTTCAGGAAGATGATGCAGACCAATATGATGACTGGTGCCCACTTTCAATTTACCCTTAATCTGTGTTTGATCATGGCTTAAAGTATGATGAATATCACCAAGCTCATTCAGCCAATTTTTGACTTTAGGTAATAATGAATGAGCCGCATGCGTGGCTTGCACTCCACGACCTGCAGATTCAAACAATTTCACGCCAAAATAATCTTCAAGGCTATGAATACGTTTGGTGACGGCGGGTTGGGTAATAAACAATTGATCTGCTGCCATCGAAATCGAACCTGTTTCCATGACTTTCACAAATGCTTCAAAGGCAGCGAGATTCATTGTAAATACCTATAAAAAATTTTTATGTATAATTGTATTGTTATGGTATTTAAAGAATAAATCAAAGCAAAAGTTGTATCCATTGATTTAAAACTGGACGTTTAATCATGTGAGTGCAAATTTGAATGTCTTTACTTGAATCATTTGATTCATTGAATAATAAAATTTTGCATACTTGAGTAAGGGTGTTGAGGTGCAATCAATTTTTTAACATCACGCATAAACCTCACATCAGTTGTATAAAGACAAGAGTGGGATAAAGACAGGAATTGAATAAAGACAAGAATTGAAAAAAAGACAGAGTTAAATAAAGACCATAAAAAAAACCACCCAATATGGGTGGTTCCAGAGGAACATCGACATGTATATCTTAAACAGTGGCTTCCTCACGCTGCTTTGAATCTTTACGTTCCCAAACTTTTTCATGGAAAAAGAAAGCGACAGCTTGAATCGTCGGTTCTAGTAGGCTTAGAGCGACAGCCATTGCAATACTACCTGTCACCAAATACCCGACTAACATCGCGACTAACATATGCATAATGTAATAGCTTAAGGTCTTTTTAAACATACGTTGATTGTTGTTAACAAATTTTTGAACGTGAATCATGTGATGTTCCTTTAAAGCTAAATGTCTTGTTGATTAAATAGTAATGATTCTCATTATTAATGTAAAGAAGTATATTTTGAATACAATAATCGATTTTTTAGATTGGGTTTCATTCGATTTTTAGAGAATATTTATTGGGAAGTTAGCATTCCAAAAAGTTTATAAACTAATAAAAATGATAAATTAGATTTATGTTAATTCGTGGTTATAATCAATTTAATGACAGAATTTACCCAGTCCAGTGGAGCACATCGACATGGCAGGCGAAAACCAAAAAGTAAAAACACAAACAGCAAAAACTTTGTATGACAAATTGTGGGATGATCACTTAGTAACACAACGTGATGATGGTTCAGCATTACTTTACATCGATCGTCATTTATTACATGAAGTAACCTCTCCACAAGCGTTCGAAGGCTTGCAATTGGCGGGTCGTAAACCTTGGCGTTTAAGTGCCAACGTTGCTACACCAGACCATAACGTACCGACTTCTAAAAAAGAGCGCTCTGAAGGCATCTCTGGTATTGAAGACGATACCTCACGTATTCAAGTGCAAACTTTAGATGATAACTGTAAGACTTTTAATGTTGTTCAGTTTGACATTAACGATGTTCGTCAAGGGATCGCACACGTGGTTGGGCCTGAGCAAGGTTTAACGTTGCCGGGTATGACTGTTGTATGTGGTGACTCACATACGGCGACGCATGGTGCGTTTGGTTGTTTGGCACATGGGATCGGCACATCAGAAGTTGAACACGTATTGGCAACACAATGCTTAGTTCAAAAGAAAATGAAAAACATGTTGGTGCGTGTTGACGGTAAATTAGGTCAGGGCGTAACACCTAAAGATGTCGTGTTAGCGATTATCGGTAAAATCGGTACTGCGGGTGGTACAGGTCACGCGATTGAGTTTGGTGGTCAAGTCTTCCGTGATATGTCGATTGAAGGCCGCATGACGGTTTGTAATATGGCAATCGAAGGCGGTGCCCGTGTGGGAATGGTTGCTGTTGATGAAAAAACCATTGAATACGTAAAAGGTCGTCCATATGCACCTAAGGGTGAGCAGTGGGATGCCGCAGTAGAATATTGGAATACATTACATTCTGATGAAGATGCACACTTTGATACAGTGGTTGTATTACAAGGTGAAGAGATTGAACCACAAGTCTCTTGGGGTACATCGCCAGAGATGGTGATTCCTGTTTCTCAAGCAGTACCAACATTAGATCAAGCCAAAGATGATGTACAACGTAATGACTGGACACGTGCATATCACTATATGGGATTAAATGGTGGTCAGGCTTTGGCTGATATCCAATTAGATCGTGTATTTATTGGTTCGTGCACAAACTCTCGTATTGAAGATATTCGTGAAGCTGCAAAAATTGCCCAAGGTAAGAAAGTTGCTTCTACCATCAAACAAGCGATGGTGGTTCCGGGTTCTGGTTTAGTCAAAGCGCAAGCAGAAGCTGAAGGTTTAGATAAGATTTTAGTTGAAGCAGGTTTTGAATGGCGTGAGCCGGGTTGTTCAATGTGTTTAGCAATGAATGCTGACAAATTACAACCGGGTGAGCATTGTGCATCAACCTCTAACCGTAACTTCGAAGGTCGTCAGGGGAATGGCGGTCGTACGCATTTGGTCAGCCCAGCAATGGCGGCGGCAGCTGCAATTGCGGGTCACTTTGTTGATGTACGCAGTTTCTAAAAATCCCCCTCAGTCCCCCTTTTAGAAAAGGGGGAAGTTCCCCTCTCATATAAAGAGGGGTTAGGGGAGATTTAAAGTAATGATATTCTTTAGGAATAAAGACAATGAAAAAATATACCGTTGAACAAGGTATCGTTGCACCATTAGACCGTGCCAATGTTGATACCGATTTAATCATTCCAAAACAGTTTTTGAAGTCCATTAAGCGCACAGGTTTTGGCGAAAACTTATTTGATGAATTACGTTATTTGGATGAAGGTTATTTGGGTTTAGATAACTCTAAACGTCCTAAAAACCCTGATTTTGCGTTGAATCAACCACGTTACCAAGGTGCTTCAATCTTAATTTCACGTGCAAACTTTGGTTGTGGTTCAAGCCGTGAACATGCGCCATGGGCATTGGAAGAATACGGTTTCCGTACCGTGATTGCGCCAAGCTATGCGGACATTTTCTTTAATAATAGCTTTAAAAACGGCATGTTGCCTGTGATCTTATCTGAAGAGATTGTTGATCAACTCTTTAGAGAATGTTTCGCGACTGAAGGTTATCAACTTACGATTGACCTTGAAGCACAAGAAGTACGTACACCATCGGGTGAAAGCTTTAAATTTGAAGTTGATCCGTTCCGTAAGCATTGCTTACTCAATGGTTTAGATGATATCGGTTTAACTTTACAAGCTGGCGATGACATTCGCGCTTATGAAGAAAAAACCAAAGCAAGTCGTCCTTGGGTTTTTCAAGAGATTCGTGGCTAATCGTTTATGCCCTAGCCGTAGGGCTTAACTCTTGCTAATATCATTCGAAAATAATTTCAATATTTTCAAGAATGAGCGAGGTTGGGCCCACGTCATGGCGAAAGTTTTTAAACACTTAGCTGTAGTTGGACTTACTGCGTCAACTTTAGTCGGTTGTCAAAGTATTGATACAGCACGTATTAAACACGTGAAAGAAACAGAGCAAAGTAGGTTAAATGCCTTAATTTACTGTTCTGGCACAGCAGCCTGTGAGTTCGAGCGATTGAATCAAACCCCTGTGATCGATTCAAAAACTCAACGATTAGATAACAAGGCAGTGAAAGCAGGAATTGTGCGTCTACAAGCCAATTCTTTAAATCATTCAAATGCTTTATATCTTTCAGTCCCTGCTGGTCAACATGAGGTTGTCGTTCGTTTCTATCCGATTTCAAAAGATAAAGCGGAAACACTTCATTTGATTCATCGGTTTAATGCACAAACTCAATATACGCTTGATATGTTTCGAGAGCGAAGCAGAGAGAGAGGAAGCTTGCTTAATATGTCAGCACCAGAACCGCTTTGTGTTGATTTAAAGCAAGAAAAGCGAACCATACGTCGTTTCTGCAAACCGTATAACGTACTCAATGGTTTGGGTGAGTTTGTAGAAAAGAAAAATTTTAAATCCCGTTAGTCTAGAACTAACATTAAAAATGGAATAACTCATGTCTAAACATATTTTGATTTTAGCTGGTGATGGTATTGGTCCAGAGATTGTAAAAGCTGCTGAGCAGGTTCTTACAAGTGTGAATGAAAAATTCAATTTAGGTTTAACATGGGAACAAGGTCTTTTAGGTGGAGCAGCGATTGATGCACATGGTTCACCTTATCCAGAAATCACATCTCAACAAGCTCAAAAAGCCGATGCACTTTTATTAGGCGCTGTAGGTGGTCCAAAATGGGATACCATTGAGCGCTCAATTCGCCCAGAACGTGGCTTATTGAAATTACGTAGTGAACTTAATCTTTTTGCGAACTTGCGCCCTGCGATTCTTTATCCGCAATTGGCAGATGCTTCAAGCTTAAAGCCTGAAATTGTATCTGGTTTGGATATCCTCATCGTTCGTGAATTAACGGGTGGTATTTATTTCGGTCAGCCACGTGGTATTCGTGAACTTGGAAATGGCGAAAAGCAAGGTTTCAACACTGACGTCTATTCAGAGTCTGAAATCAATCGTATTGCTAAAGTTGCCTTTGAAATGGCTCAACTTCGCGGTGGTAAAGTATGTTCAGTGGATAAAGCGAATGTACTGGAAGTCACTGAACTTTGGAAACAAACTGTCACAGCTTTAAAAGAAGCTGAATATCCAGAAATCAACTTATCACACATGTATGTCGACAATGCGGCAATGCAGTTGGTGCGTGCACCGAAACAGTTTGATGTGATTGTAACGTCGAACTTATTTGGTGATATTTTGTCTGATGAAGCTGCAATGTTGACAGGTTCAATCGGTATGTTGCCATCGGCGTCATTAGATGAAAATGGTAAGGGTATGTACGAACCATGTCACGGTTCTGCACCTGATATCGCAGGTCAAAATATTGCAAATCCATTAGCGACAATTTTATCTGTTGCAATGATGCTTCGTTATACCTTCCGTGAAGAAGCGGCTGCAAAAGCAATTGAAGATGCAGTAGGCAATGTATTGGACCAAGGTTTACGTACAGCAGATATCATGTCAGAAGGCATGAACAAGGTGGGTACGATTGAAATGGGTCAAGCTGTTGTTGCTGCATTGAACTAATTCAAAAGATTTCTTGAAAAGTTAAAAAAACGTAGCTTTGGCTGCGTTTTTTTATGCTTAATCATCTAGATGATTTAAGTTGTTTTGAACATAGATCAGTATGTCATTCAAAATCATTTTAAATAAGAACAGTCATTATAAGAACAGTCGTTTGATCTGCGTACCTCAGCAAGCTTTACCTTTCATTGATACAGATTGCACACTATTATTTTTCAACACAAAAATGAGATTGCAGGGTTGCTTGGTCTTGTAATTATTGTCGGCTGAAGCAATCTGTACAGTGATCATGACGCAGCGGCTATCCATGACCATATTTCCAGCAGGGATAGGAAGACTCAGCATACGATCAAAGCTGAAAATTGCTCGTTCAGGTGTAATGATTGGGTTGGGTTTGAGTTGAATGTCGAAAGCATCAAGATTGAAATTTTGTTTTAGCTGGTTGATGTCTTGCCCGACATATTGATTGAGATAGAGCACAAGACTGTGTTTATTTTGCTGATGAGTTATTTGACAAGCACTGAGTATAAGACCACTGCAAATGATGAGAGCCAATCGACTATAACTATATAAAAGTACTTTTTTAGGAGGGTTGACGTATAGCTTCATTGGAAATGCCTTTTTGCATCGATTATCGTTATAGATCAGTCCTTTTTGAATCGTTTCCACATCGTGAGTCATTTATTCTAGATATAACATTGATCATTTTTCATTTTACTGTTTAGTCATAATACATAAAGTCGTCAAAGACGCGTATAAAAATGAATAATAAGCAGTGATTAGAAAATATGAAAAAATACTTTTTTGATGGTGGCTGTGGTTTGGTCAGGTGTCACTTATGCGGATCATTGTGATCAGGCACGTAATACTTACGATGACATTTACTGTACGAATAAAGTATATGCAAGTACGGATGCCGAGCTAAATAAAATTATCAACTGTTACGAACAAAGTTAAACAGTCATCAAAAAGCAATTCTGAAAACTTCACAATTCAGCTAGATTCGAGAACGGGATAGTGAATATACAACTTCTACGGGCGTAGATGTCGGGTGTCGCTTAACAACAACACGAGAGCGGAATCATGGGTTGGGTGAACGTGTAGGGGAGTGGACAAGCATTGGATGTAAAACATCAGCTTTACACCGATAAAAAAGAGCCACAAAAAAAGCCACTTAACGTGGCTTTTCGCTTACTAACACTTAGCGTGCACGGTAAGTAATGCGACCCTTAGATAAATCGTAAGGAGTCATTTCTACTTTAACACTGTCGCCAGTCAAAATACGAATATAGTGTTTACGCATTTTACCAGAAATGTGTGCAATTACTTCGTGACCGTTTTCTAAACGTACACGGAACATAGTATTAGGAAGCGTTTCGGTGACAACGCCTTCGAACTCGATAAGTTCCTCTTTATTGGCCATAGCCTACCTGATAGATCAAATTGGAAAGGCGCAAATTATAGTCAAAAAAATGGGAAAATACAAGGTTAAACGCTGTTTGGTGAATGTATCTGTAGTCAAAATAGGCGAACAAACAAATAAAATAATTAAACAAAAATATGCTTAACTGTGTTGTCAGTTTGGTCAATCGACTGTAATCTAAATTAAAAGTTTTAAGTAAATATTAATAACATACAAGGAAGGGCACTGCGTGAGTCAGCTAACTGATGCTTCGGTTGTTTTGCGATTAGGCTATCAAGCGATTCGTCGTGCTGGATTGCCGACCGAAGAAATATTAACAAAAGCCGGTGTTGCCTTGAATCAAGTTGATCAAAATGCACGTACACCATTGAGCGCACAGTATGCTTTTTGGGTTGCGGCAGAAGAAGTCAGCAAGGATCCAGACATTGGTTTACATCTTGGTGAACACTTGCCACTGTATCGTGGACAAGTGATTGAGCACCTTTTTATTTCATCTGAAAATTTTGGTGAGGGGCTTAAACGTGCTTTGGCTTACCAACGTTTAATCTCTGATGCATTTCATGCCAAATTGGTGATTGATGATGATCGTTGCTATTTGACCAATGGTGTTCAGCCTTGGGCAGACAGTTTGGTCAATCGACATTTTTCTGAATGCGCGCTGTCGGGAATTTTAAGATTCTTTAAATTTATTACAGAGGGTCGCTTTGAGCCGATTTATATCGACTTTAATTTCCAAGAAGGTGCAGCTGATGATGAATACTTACGCGTTTATGAATGTCCTGTAAGTTTAGGTCAAAAAGAAACACGTTTATACTTTGATTCTTCTATTCTTGATTATCCGCTTTGGCAAGCCGAACCTGAGTTGTTGCAACTGCATGAACAGCTGGCGATTGAAAAACTTCAAGAACTCGCACGCTATGATTTGGTGGGTGAAGTCCGTCGTGCGATTGGGTCAACCTTGGAAAGTGGTGAAACGACTTTAGAAACGGTGGCAGCACAGCTCAATATTACGCCACGCCGTTTAAGAACGCAGTTGTCTGAGGCAAATACCAGTTTTCAGCAAATTTTATCCGATTATCGTTGTCGTTTAGCGAAGAAGCTTTTGGCGAACACTAACGAGAGTGTTGAACGTATTGTTTATTTAACAGGGTTTTCTGAGCCAAGTACGTTCTACCGTGCATTTAAGCGTTGGACCAATGAAACGCCTGTTGAATATCGAAAACGTAAGCAGCGCTAATTGATCGTTTTAATCCCTCCAAACATGGAGGGATTTTTATTGATAGACATTAAAAAGAAATCGGAATTTTCAAATCTAAATCAGCTGATTTTCTATTGAGTCTATTTGGGGAAATCTATTCAGGCATATTCAGCCAATGTGGTCCCAGAGGTCGCTTAGGTAGATTAAAGCGCTCTGGATAGTCCGCATGGATGAAATAAAGACCATCTGGTGGTGCAGTCACCCCAGCTGCTTTTCGATCTTCAGCGGCGAATATGGCATCAATATGATCAACGTCGTACATCTCTTGTCCGATTTCAAGCAAACAGCCCATAATGTTACGAACCATGTGGTGTAAAAAACCATCTGCTTGAATATCTAAAACCAAATAAGCACCATGTTGAATCAGGTGACAATGTGACACTGTTCTGACGGGTTGATTGGACTGACACGCAGCTGCACGGAAGCTTTCAAAGTTATGGGTACCTTGAAACTTGGTGGCTGCTTGGATCATTTTTTGAATATTGAGGGGGGCATAGACGTGTGTGACTTGCTTATGTAACAAGGCAGGACGTACTTGATTGTTATATACCACATAGCGATAACGTCTGGCTTGGGCTTTATGGCGGGCATGAAATTCAGGATCCATTTGTCGAACCCATTGAATCGAGATATCTTTAGGCAACAGGCTATTTGAACCGAGTAACCAACCATCAATAGGACGGATTGCGTTAGTATCAAAGTGCGCCACCATATTGGTTGCATGCACGCCTGCATCTGTCCGACCAGCACCTTGCAGTTGAATCGGTTCATTAGCAACTTTTGATAGCGCATGTTCAATGGTTTCTTGAAGACAAATGACGCCCGCTTGTTGAGTTTGCCAGCCACGATAATTCATACCGTTAAACTCAATACCCACTGCCAAACGCTGCATAATGACCTCTATTTTCAACATTGATACCAATGGTCATGCCATTGATCCTTAGAGGGGTATTGTAAATACATTTTTAAAATTTTGGCATAAAGATCGGCATGACTCTGGGTATTGTTAATCAAAATATTGGCTTGAATAACCCATTGGCTGACTGCGTAGCGTTGATCCAGTCCCCCGAAAGGCACTTGAGTGTCTAAAATCACAGCACAATTTTTGTTTTGGAGTTGAATCAATTTCTCTAGAATTTCATCATTCACCGCAATATTGCCCGTGCCGTAGCCTTGCAGAATCAGAACGTCAGGAGCCTGATCAATGAATACATCTAAGTTTTTGGACAATTGTTCAAGTTCAATCGGCTGTATCGTCCAATTGATCAAATTGAGTTTCTGGATTTGTTGAATGTGTTGTTCTTCAATTAAAAAAGGATTTTGCTGAAGTGAAGTTAAATGTTGCTGATAATTCATGCCTGAAAAAGCGTCTAATGCTGTGCTATGGACTTTTTGTACTGAGTTGGCATGCATGATTTTATGGTGAAATGCCACATAAACCCCAGGTTCTACTTTCAACATTCCCTCAATGGCTGTGTTGAGGTTTTCCAGTGCATCGGTAAATGTTCGAAGATCGTTGCCTTCTACATTCAGTAATGGGTATTGGCTTGCCGTCAATATGACATAGCTACTTTGTTGTAAGAATCGGCTTAGGGTGGCGGCAGCGTAACTCAAGGTGTCTGTACCATGAATCACAATGAAGTGTTGATATTCTTGAGTGTGTAGATATTGAATTTGTTGAGTCAGTTGTAACCAGTCTGAAGCTGTACAAGCACTGCTATCCTTCACCGTATGTGCAGTGAAAAATTCGATTTGGGCATGTTGTGGTAAAATTCGTTTTAATTGCGGTTTAAAATCAATTTCTGGCATAGGGCTCAAAGGCTCACCAATACAACCAAAAGTACCGCCCATATAAATGAGTGCAATTTTTTTCATAAAGTAGTGCTCACAAAAAAGCAGCCATGAATGACTGCTTATGTTAAGCGTAATTGAATTAAGAAGCTATTTGCTTGAGTAATTGTTGTGAACGGTGACGTTGTTCAGTAGAGAAGGAAGCTTCATCCGCACTCAGTAACTTTTTAGCCGCTTCATAAGCACCCAATTCAATATAACGACTTGCAAGATCTAGATTGAGTTGAATTTCATTGACCTTTAATAATTCAGGGAATGATTGCGCCAATGGATCATTGGCATCCGCTAAAGAGCTAGGATCAACTTCTGGCTCAATAAAAAATGGCGCAATTTCAATTTTTTGAGTTTCAAAAGCGAGTGAATTCGGATCAGCTGAAATTGGAGTGTCTAAACTGAAGTGGAAATCAGTAGCAGCGCTAATTGGTAATTCACTGTCTAATTTAAACTCATTTGAAGGCTGTTCAGTTTTTTCTTCAGAAATAGAAGGAGTATTGAAAACAAAATCTTCAGTAGGGACAACAGGCTCTTCTTCAACTTTGCTTTCAACAGGTGTTGAGAAATCAAATTCGAGCGGAGCAATATCTGCTTTTGAAATATCGTCTGCAGGTTTTTCAAGTGTTTCAGGAGTAAAGCTGCCATCATTGCTTACTGTGTCAGAGCTTAAGTCAAACTCAACTGCTTGAGGCGCTTCAACGGGTTTCTTCGCTTCAAAAGAATACTCAATAGGCTCAAGATCTTTTTTCTCAACAGGTGTTACATTGAAATCAGGTTGTATGCTATCAAAAGATGCGTTACCAATATTTTGAGCAGGTGTTGAGGTGCTAATGAGCTCATCAAAGGCAGCATCTGATTTAAGACTTTGAGTTGCTACAGGAGCTGTGGTCGCAGCAGGTGTTGAAATAGGTTCTGAAGGCTTTGATACGTTTGCTTGGGCACGCTGTTGATTTGCTTCAGCTTGATCAGCAATGTCATGCAAACCTAAAGAGCGTAAGTAATTGATTAATTGCTTAATCGCAAAATCATCTTTTTGCGCAACATGAATTTCAAGTAAATATAGATATAATTCGTGTTGTGAATTGTCATGATTCAAGGCTTGGTTAATTTTTGCTTCAGCAGCAAAATAATTTTCAGCTTTAATTAGGTTTTCAATACTCGAACGAACTTCAGGGTCGAGCGTTGTTGGTGCTGATTCCGTTGCTACAGGGGTAGTCGTAACGTTGGTTGGAATGCTTGAAGATCGACCAGTGCGATTAGACGCATTTTTACTGACTTTCTTATTCGCAGTTTTCTTGCCTTTATCAGATGATGACTCATTGTTTGCACTTTCACGCTTTTTCAAAACGACGGCAACAATAAGTATTAATAAACAAGGAATTAGTATATACAACATATTTTTACCCCTTCATTGAAACCAATGAAAATTATTCCTTAAAATAAATTTAGTTAACAGGCTTATTCGCTTGATTCTTTTTCTGCAATTGTTGCTGTAATTGAGCAAGTCTCGCATTTAATAGTTGAATTCTCTGATCTTTCTGCTGAATGGCCAAGCTGAGTTGAGAGACATTCTGCTGTAATTTAACTGTTTTTTGTCGAGCTGTCATAACTTTTGAAGATAATTCTGGAGTTGTCTGATTTTTCAACGTTTTTTCTTTAGCAGCGCCTTGAGCTGAATCTTGTTTAGTTCCAGTGACAAGCTTCATTTCTGCTTGGCTCAATTTATACTTCTCTTTACCCGACTGAGATTGACCAGCGGTTGTATTCATTGGGCGAGCTTTAGCCGCTTTGGGTGCAGGCATGCTGTTTGCAGCTGCTAAATTTAATGCTACCCCACGACGAATACGATTGATATTGCCACCAATGAAAGCATGTTCATTATTGGCCTTAATTTGTTGCATTACTTCAGGAATGCTTTGATTGGTTTGGGTTGCAACACGCGAAGCAATTTTCCATAAAGATTCATTGTTTTGAACCACATGTGCTTTTTCTAAAGCAGGACCATGCATTGGTTTAGGTTCCGGACGAACTTTAGCAGACGTTTTCGCTGTCTCAGTTACTGGAGCTTTAACTTCCGTTTTTGATGGAGAGTCTACCGGCTTAGATAGGTTTTGCTGTGCAGATAACGCTTGTTTTGGTGCTGAAATCGTAGGAGTAGGTTGCGTTGAAGCAGGTCTTAATGTTTCCGAGATGGTCAGCGTCGAAGGGAGTGATTGAACCACCGCGATAGACGGTTGTTCATATGATTGTGCAACAGCACTATTTACAGGATCAGGTGTTTGATGATTAGCGGGTTGAACAGTATTGACTGGCGCAGGCATGACCTGCGTTAACGTTTGGTTATTTAAAGGCGGTGCAGGTGAAACATTGATCGCAAGCGGAACACTCATCGTATTCGCTGAAGAGTAAGAGACTTGTGGTGCTGATTTTGGAGTTGAATCAGTGGCTACTCTTGCTTGAGAGGTATTTGATGTCACATTGTATTGCGTACTCATGGGTAAATTGAGCGCAATATCTTTATCACTGACAACGGTCTGTGGAATCAATGACGTTTCTTTATTGGTCATTTGTGGTTTTTGCGCAACAACTGCTGGACGATTCAATCTGGTTTTAATTTGTTGAATATGCGTTGCGCTGCCTTCCTTAATCTTGACCAGAATATTGAGTTCAGATTCCACCATTGGGCGTGAAGAAGTGATCACGATGACGCCAGAACCATCGCTTGATTTACGCGTAAAGAAGTTCAGGTGACCCGGAGGTTGATGACCGATACCAAGGCGAATAAGATCATTAGATTCAGCTAAACTTGCTTCGATTCGAGCATTTGGGTCAGCATTACGAAATTTCATTTCTGCATAGAGTAGGTTACCTGCTCCTGATTGAACTTCAATCGGATCAAGGGTTAAAGCATAAGCAGTAGGGGTTGTTATAATAGCTAAAATGGCAATTTTTAATTTGTTATATACAGGCATCTCGATCCATTGTTCTGACAAGATTTCAGGGCAATATGTCATACAATACCTAGTTGTAATAAGAATGTAAAATCTTAACATTGTAGTTACAAAAAAAAGCCGATCAAATGTGATCGGCTTTTCAGTTTTAGAAGAGAATTTCTAAAAATTAAGCGTTCTTATATTCAATTAAGATGCGTAACATACGGCGTAAAGGTTCTGCAGCACCCCAAAGCAATTGGTCACCCACTGTGAATGCACCTAAGTATTCTTTACCCATGTTCATCTTACGTAGACGACCCACTGGAACTGTTAATGTGCCAGTGACTGCCACAGGGGTAAGATCAGTCATAGATGCTTCACGTGTATTTGGAACCACTTTTGCCCACTGGCTAGACTGACGAATCATATCTTCAATCTCGTTCAATGGAACGTCTTTCTTAAGCTTCAATGTAATGGCTTGAGAGTGACAACGCATTGCACCGATACGAACACAATGACCATCAATCGGAACAATTTGCTGGTTGCCTAAGATCTTGTTGGTTTCAACCTGACCTTTCCATTCTTCTTTCGACTGACCGCTTTCAAGCTGTTTATCGATGTATGGAATGAGCGAGCCCGCTAAAGGGACACCAAAATTAGCTGATGGGAAACCTTCACCACGTTGTAGTGCTGCAATTTTAGAATCAATGTCTAAAATTGGAGATTTAGGATCATCAAGCAAATCTTGAGTATTATTATATAAATAACCCATACCTGTGATCAATTCACGCATGTTTTGCGCGCCAGCACCTGAGGCTGCTTGATAGGTCATAGACGTTGCCCATTCAACCAAATTATTTTGGAAGAGTGAACCTAAGCCCATAAGCATTAACGATACAGTACAGTTACCGCCAACGAACGTTTTGGTACCTTTCACTAAGCCGTCTTTGATCACGTTCATGTTGACTGGATCAAGTACGATGATTGCTTCATCATCCATACGTAATGTCGATGCCGCATCAATCCAGTAACCATTCCAACCTTCAGCTTTCAGTTTAGGGAAAACCTCAGAAGTATAGTCGCCACCTTGACAGGTAATAATGACATCCATTTGCTTCAGACTGCTAATGTCTGTTGCATCCATAAGTGCAGGGGCAGTCTTACCGCCAAACGCAGGCGCTTCACCACCCGCATTACTGGTAGAGAAATAGAATGGCTCAAAATGAGCAAAATCATTCTCTTCAACCATACGTTGCATAAGGACGGAACCAACCATCCCGCGCCAACCGACCAGACCTACTTTCATGTCACTTTGCCTCGGTGCGTTAAAAATTAAAAGGGGGTTCGAGTGTATCAAAAGAGCAGTTTACTGCAATAGCTACACAATCAAAACATCAATATTATTGAGAGAAATAACTTGTTTATGATACATACAAAATTGATAAAGTTATGTTACGTCTTATAAAAAATTAAAATTTACAGATGAGTGAACAATATGATTTGGGTGGAAATTCTAGCAGGGTTTGTGATTTGGATTAGTTTTTGGTCACTCATACCGAGAGATGAATGGTGGTTTCGTGGTGCAGATTTTCCACGCTTACAAATTCTTGCATTAGGTATTATTGCTTTTCTATTGATGATTTTTTGGCAAGAGCCTTGGGATTTAACGCGTCAAATCATTTTCATTGCTTTGATTGCAGCGTTGGCTTACCAATTAAAAATGGTCTTGCCATATACTTTGATTTGGAAAAAACAAGTTAAGCAGGTTAAGCCTGAACAATTAGATCCAAATAAGCAGATCTCATTGATTGTCTCTAATGTACTGACCCCGAATACTAAATATCATTTATTGATTGAGGAAATTGAGAAATATCAGCCTGATTTGGTACTGACCTTAGAAACTGATCAAACTTGGCAGAATGAACTTTCTGTCATTGAAAAAGATTACCCGTATAGAGTTCCTGTGCCCTTAGATAATTTGTATGGAATGCATCTCTACAGTAAATTGGAGCTAAGTGATACAGAGATAAAGTTCATTCTCAGTGACGAAATTCCTTCGATTCATACGACGGTGACTTTACGATCTGGACAGTCTGTACAACTCTATTGCTTGCATCCGAAACCACCGAGTCCAACTGAAGCCAAAGATTCAACTTTGCGTGATGCGGAGCTACTGATTGTAGGTGATCAGATTAAAGATTTGGATGAAAGCTGTATTGTCATGGGCGACTTAAATGATGTGGCATGGTCACGTACCACGCGTTTATTTCAGCGTATCAGTGGATTGCTAGATCCGCGTGTTGGTCGGCATTATGTCAACACTTTTCATGCAGATTATCCATTATTAAGATGGTCATTGGATCATGTATTCCACAGTACTGATTTTGCTTTGGTCGATATGAAGCGTTTACCGCATATGGGGTCTGATCATTTTCCTGTGTATGTGGTTTTGCAAACCGGGCGCGTGTTTGAGCAAATTCAGGAAGAACTTGAACAGACTGAAGCAGATGAACAAGAGGCTCAAGAGGCGATTCAAGAGGGTATTGAAAAAGCAGAGCGTGAAGAAAAAATAGTGAAAGATGAAATTGCTCAAGCCTACAAAAAGACTTAAATAAGATGGAAAAGCGCAAATGAGCTTATTTGAGTGTTTAGTTGAGATTAATAGTGTTGTAAGCATATGCTCACACGGATTTAGGACTTAACGGCTAGAGTGACTATGAGAATCAGGATAATATTTAATCATCGGCACAAGGAGTGGGAAAGGAAAATCCCAATATGGAAGACGAAGCCGATGGAAGAGTCATCATGGATATGATGCAGGAATGGAAAGCCAAAAAATAACAATATGTTTTGAAAAGCACAACCCCATTGACCCGAGTTTTACAGGGAGTAGAACTCGGGTTAAACTTATTTATAGACCGAATATTTAGAAAACCAAAACAGCCTAAATCTTAAAATTCAGCCTCTAGAAAATCAAAACGATGTAGCTCTGTGCTGTTGTAAATTACAGAATTTCAACCATATTCAAAAGCTCACTTAGGTGCAGTTTTGTGTTTCATTATGCCTCTTGATCTTAAATCAAGCAGCTTGGATCAAAAACAGTCATTGATTGGCTTGTTATTTAACCCGAATCGCGGATAAGAAATTGACTTGAAAAATAAGAGGACTAGAGCCATCAGTTGAGTTACCACACAAAACTCACAACTCTAGTCCTAATGTTTAATAGTACCGAATTATTCAGCGTAATTGATGATTTCTTTCTCAAATTTGAAGCAACCTATTGGAATTTTCTTAAGCAAAGTAATCGTTCCTTAAGAATCAGAACTGCTCATTTAACCATTTCAGAAATCTGTTTTATCGCTATTTGGTACAAATGTTCTCATTTCAATAATTTCAAAGCCTTTTTCACTTGGTTAAAAGAAGATAAAAACCATTTATTTAAGTACTTGCCTTGCTACCAACGGATGATTCATCTAATCAATATGCATGAATTAGCACTACATGCTTTACATGTGGCGCTGATGAAAGACCAAGACACACAATATTTATGGATTGATTCAACAACTCTGCCAGTTTGTAAAAATCAACGTATTCAGCGCCATAAATCATTAGTCCAAATTGCATCACGTGGTAGAAGCTCAATGGGCTGGTTTTATGGCTGTAAATTACATATTGCGATGAATCAATTTGGTGAAATTGCCTGTTCTGCTTTGTCGAATGGACATG
>NZ_JCAKMZ010000028.1:0-50438 GCF_059515865.1 Acinetobacter sp. CY73
TTTGATGCAATGCATCTTGGTTTCCACCAAACTTCGACGATGATAACCAGACCACTTTTTCCAAAGCGATCTTCCTAGCCGTTTGACTGTTTTCAATAACTCATTGCGTTCTATAGACCTCGCTTGTTGATCTTTCCAAGGTTTTGCATTCTTTCTCGGTGGAATGACCGCATATGCATCTCGATCTAAAATGAGTTGTCGGCAGTGCTTCGTGTCATAAGCACCATCTGTATAAACAGAATCAATTTGTTCATCCAAGGGAATTTGAGCAAGTAAATCTTCAAATACTTGAGAATCACTGACATCATTTGTGGTGAGTTGTACTGCACGTATTTGCAGGGTTTTAGCATCTATAGCAATGTGAAGCTTACGCCATTGGCGACGATATTCAGACCCATGTTTCTTGCATTTCCATTCACCTTCACCAAGAAACTTCAAGCCAGTAGAATCTACAAGTAGATGCAGCCCATTACTACTTTTTTGATAGCTAATCGCAATATTAATATGCTTCTGTCTACGACAAAGGGTGGAATAATCCGGAGCTGTCCAATCTAATCCACAAAGCTTAATCAGGCTTTGAACAAAACCTGTAACCATGCGTAAAGAGAGTCGAAATAGAGATTTGATCATTAAGCAGCATTGAATCGCTGTATCGGAATAGGTTTGATTTCGACCTTGCTTGCCTTGTGATTGTGCATACCACTGAGTCTTTGGATCAAACCAAATGGAAATATTGCCTCGATTAATTAAGGCTCGATTATAGGATGACCAATTGGTTGTATGGTAGATTTTAGCTGCAGGTTTATTCATTTTGAAATTATATTGCTGAATAAGCCTTACATGCTAGGTTTATGCAACAAAGCCATGTGAAATTAAAAATAGCTCAATATATATTAATTGCTTTTTTCGCTAATCTACCGTTTATATATTTATTTACTCAGTAAAAAATTTCCACAAAATTGGCGATTTGATTTTTTAAAAAAAAAGATAATTCTATTCAAATGATTTTTTATCCTCCAAACTTCTATATTAGACTAAAACTATAGACATGCCTTCAATCAAAAAGCTGTGTCGAATTGACTTTAATCCTACTCCTTATCACGTACTTTTATTAGCTCTGAGTAATGCAAATTCTATCCATATACGATCTCATGACTGGAATCGTTAAGTTACTTTCAACCTGCCACTCACTAAACTTCAACCATCTAGCTATATCCAATCTTATTTCAAATTCATATACTTAAAATCAATTTGATGGAAATATAAGACATATGATGAAAATCCAAAATTTAGTTATTTCAGCTTTAACTTGTTTAACCCTTACAGCATGTTCAACGACACCATCAAACCCTAACGCCCCTACCGTTTTAGAACAACACAAAAACATCGCTGTTGAACCTGAAACCAAACACAATTTGGCACGATTGATTAAACAATCGAACAACTGCCTCATCGAGTTCACAGGTAACTTTGCAACAGGTAAAGCCACTGAATATTGGCTATTTCAAAACAATCAACTGATCTCAGCATTCACCAAAGTCGATGCACAAGTTGAAGACCAAAGCACTGTATTTGATCCACAAGATCCCGAAAAGATCAAAAACTTCCATGCGCTCAAAAACAACTTCAAAGTATCGAACTTAAAACAATGTGAAAATATCTAAGAGCAGATCTTTAAACCTTGAGCAAGATTTAAACAACACTTTCCAAACCATCAGCACAAAGAGACATACTCTTTTTGTGCTTTTTTATGCGCTCAATTCATCAAGCTTGCTATTGGCGAAATACATCAAGATTGAGATTGCTTAACAATTTAGAATTAAAGAATAATCATTTAAAAATAGACGGATTTATATACACTTATATTTTATATAGTGGCTAAAGAGTCATAACTTCCCAATAAAAATAAGTCACTTAATCATTTTGTTTTCGCTATTCCGACAAAATGCACACTTAAATCTTGTTAGAAAAACTAAACAGTGATACAACATTTAAGCCTGATAAAAATTCATATTTTTAACCCAAAAAGGCAAATGAAACACATAAAAAATTGGGAATAAAAATACGAAGACTATTCCTTTCCTTATTTAAAGCACTGTGAAAAATAAATCGAACAAGGATTTGTATCATGAAATTGCTCAACTCTTTCTATACCGCTTTAGGTATAGGTGTCACGATACTTGCGACATCCATCGGCATAGCGAACAAAACACTTAGCCCAACTCAAAATGTCAATTCAGATTTGAATTATCTTACGCCACAACCTGCACCTTTGAATCCATCTAACCCAAGTACAACCTTACCAGGTACAACGATTTCGTTGAAAAATACGCAGTTGGGTACACGTCATTCACCGAGCAAAGCGCAAGTTCCTTTGCTCACCAATGCCAATGCGCAATGGCAACTGTATGATCGCCCTGCGCAATATCCAAAATCTGTCACGCTTCCACCACAGTGGATTACTATGCGTGATGGCACTCGACTTGCGGCTTATGTCACCCTACCTGCGGATGAATCTGGTCGTCCAATTAATGAAAAATTCCCTGTCATTCTGATACAAACTGCATATAGCGCAGGTACAGCAGGTAAGGTTTCAGCGATTGCAGGTGGTGCCGATCCTGAAATGGTGAAACGTGGTTATGCGACTGTGGTTGCAGACGTGCGTGGTACAGGTAATTCAGGCGGTAAATGGGAAGCTTTTGGTAAAACTGAACAGCAAGATGCCTATGAAGTCATTGATTGGTCAAGTAAGCAAAGTTTCTCTGACGGTAAAGTCGGTTTATACGGCGTTTCATATTTAGGGATTACAGCAGTGTTGGGTGCAACGACTCAGCATCCTGCGATTAAAGCAGCCTTCCCGATTGTCCCGATGGGCGATGCATATCGTGACATTTTGTTCAATGGCGGTCAGCTGAACAGTAACTTCATTCCGCTTTGGATGAGCTTGATTACCATTTTGGGCACATTACCGATTGATACATTGGTACAAGACCCAATCACAGGTAAATTAATGGCACTGGATAAGATTAAAAACAGTACCGAGTTCCAAATCCCACTCTTCACCGATGCATTCAAAGGCAAAGCCAATTCTTTTGACAATGAATTTTGGGAAGAACGTTCACTGTTAGAACAGGCAGATAAAATTAGCGTACCGACCTTTATTGTCGGTGGTACACGTGATTTGTTCCAACGCAGTGAACCGCTATGGCATGAAGCGTTGAAAGACCACACGACGGTTAAAACCTTCATTGGTCCTTGGGCGCATATTCAAGCAGCACAACTGTTCCCGAGCTTGCCAAAAGGCAATGTTCCGCGTTTAGACAAAATGCAATTGCAATGGTTCGACCAATATTTAAAAGGCATGAACACAGGCGCAGAAAGCTTGCCAAACGTGACCCAATGGGTGCATGGCTATGATCAATATGTGGTGAGTACAGATTGGCCACATGCTGCGATTGATCCAGATCGTTATTTCTTAAACAATCGCGGTAATCTTGTAAAAGATCGTCCAACCAATACTTCAGGTGAAAGCTACTTACTTCAAGCACCGACCTTTGGTCTATGCTCAAGCACAACTGAACAAGTGTTGATTGGTGCGACGTCTATCTTGCCATTCCCATGTCTTGAAAATAGTAATCTGTCTAATATTCCTGCTTCAGTCTTCAACTCTGTACCTTTAACAGAGGACTATTACTTAAATGGTCCTATGCAGGCTGATTTGTGGATTTCATCAAGTTCGAAAGACAGTGGTTTAGTGGTGCGTGTCTCTGATGTAGACCCTAAAACAGGCAGTGCCAAGACTTTGAGTACAGGGATTATCACAGCATCGATGCGTAAAGTAGATGAATCACGTTCACGCTACATTAAAGGACAAATGATTCAGCCTTGGCATACGTTTAAGGAATCGGATGTTCAACCTTTAGAGAAGAATAAGCCTGTACTGGTGAGTATTGAAGTTCCAGCAACTGCGGCTCTGATTCCTAAAGGACATCGTATCCAGATCTCTGTGGTTTCAAGCGATGTATGGAAAGGCGTTGCGCCATTACCAAGTTTAACCTCTTCACTCCTAGGATCGATTTCGATTTACTCAAACTCGAAATACCCATCCAGTGTTGTTCTTCCTAAAGTACCGACTCAATATTTAAAGAACTAACTTGAAGAATTAATTTTCATTTTTGATGATTTGAAAAACCTGAATACTTTCGAGTATTCAGGTTTTTTAAGGCTTAAATTAGCGCTTAAACACAGTCTTAAATACGGTCTTAAATATGCTTTTGTCGATGGTTAGAATGGAATTCATAGGCTGTAATCGGTCTTTTTAGAATGTGATTTTCTCACTTACACAGCTTTACTTTGTAAATAAAAAACTTAAGCACAATTTAAATCATGCAAATAAAGAACCACTTACAAATTTTTCAATGGATTTGTACATTCATAATCTGTTCATGATTGTTCATACAGCGTTGATTGCCTGTGTGTGTTTAATCTCAAATCCAATATTGAGTGTATTTAGCCTTTACTATGCTTTCTGTCTGATCCCTGATGACCATTTTAATCGTCATTCAGGAAAACCATATAGGAGACAGATCCATGAACAACATAATGAAAACCACAGTTCTAGCAACAGCTTTAATGACTTCAGCTTCAATCTTTGCGAACATAACTTCGACCACAGGTGCATCCGTGAATGGTCAAGTCAGCACATCTGCTGAAGTAAATACTAAGAATCAAGGTGTGATCAGCTCTTTAAACCAAGGCATTCACAATGCTGCTGACAAGGTGGGTCATGGAATCGAAAAAGGCGTAGAAAACACGCGTGAATTTACCAAAGATAAATGGCAAGACACCAAACAGTTTAGTTCTGAGAAAAGTGCTGTAGCGAAAGAAAAAACCCAGCAGGTCAAAGATAAATGGTCAGAAAAGTCTGAAGCAAGCAAAGAAAAGACCAAACAAACCCAAGACAAATTGGCTGACAAAACTGAAAAAGCTAAACAGCATACACAAGCAGGTTGGAACAAAACCAAAGAGGCTTTAAGTCCTAAATCTAAAGAAGTTGATACGCAAACAAGTTCTAATCTCGAAGTCAACACACCAGTTGGCAGTGCAAAAGCAGGTTTGAACACCAATGGTAGCATCCAAGCACAATAACTGTGTTTAAGCCCAAGATCATTGAGTGAATCACCTATTTAATCTTGTACTTTAAGACTCAAGCTGAATGGTGAGTAGAATGCTTAGTCCCTGATCACCTTTCTACCCACGACAATCAAGCCGATGATTAAGTGATCTCTAGCCTTGGTCATCAGCAAAATACAGCTCACCTAGACTTGTCTCTGGGTGGGTGGTATGCCAATTTAAACTCATGTTTTAAATCTCGTATCGACTCAATTTCCGCAGCAGAATTGAAAGATAAAATTAAAACGATTCATCCACCCTATTGCTCTCGTCATTCGTTATTTGAAAAGCGATGGTGCTTTACATCATTGTTCAATAAACGCCAAAAATACGATTTATACTGTCTCTAAACCTTGAGCCTTGATTCAAGATGATCCAATGTTTAAGCGAATCACTTTTGATTGAGCATGTATAAGTTCAATTCAGTATACTCAGCTGAATAGAGAGGGAATATTAAGAAATGAAAAACAACACTTTGGCTTTAGTTACAGCCACACTCTGTTTAAGTACTGCATGTTTGAGTACTTCTGTTTTTGCTCAACAAGATGCTGCGCAAAAAACCACGCCTGCTTATGGCGACAATCCAAACTTGATTAAAGTTCTCGCTGTAAAAGCACAAGATAAAATCCAAACGACAGCTGAAAAAGTCGGCGCCGTTACTGAACGTGGTGTTGCAAATATCAAGCCGAGTGTTGATCAAGCATGGCAAAATACTAAAGAATACACCACTGAAAAAGCTGTGATTGCGCGTGATAACACTCGTCAAGGCATCGACACTGCTGTCCAAAAAGTCAAACAAAGCAAAGACAACCTGAGAGGTAAAGGTGGCGTTCCGATTGAGCGTGGCAGTATGAGTCAAGGCTCTACCGCTCCGATGAGTACCCAATTTCCTGTGGTGAACACAATCCCTGTATCGCCTCAAGTGATTGAACCTATTCCAGTTTCACCAAACTTACCTTCTACAAGCTCACCGTCTGCAAGCTCAATAACATCTGATGTGCCAGTACAAGATACTCAAAGCAATAATACCCAAGGTACAAATACTCAAAGCAATATCCCAAATAGTAACCCTCAAAACAACATCGAATTTTCTGAATCTGAGATTCAACGCCAGTCTATTCCGATTCAAAGTTCGAGTGCATCAGCGCCAGTGAATGTTGAAACACCTGCATCATCCGCTACGCCTTCTGCAGTCCCTCAAAAATCTCAAGAGGATGACGTTGGTGTTCCTCGCTAATTGGATTGGATCTATTCAGAATAATTTCATTGAGCGCCTATAAATAAAAAAGCCCGAATAACGGGCTTTTTTATTGAGTTATGAATACACGTCAATTGACTAAAGCATAATCATCAGCATGTTAATTCACTTGTCGTATCGGTTGATTGTTTTGAAATGCTTTTACATTTTCAGTCAGTTGTTGCACGATCCGTTGACGTGCATCAACACTGCCCCAAGCACTGTGCGGGGTAATAATCAAATTCGGAATATCAGTATTGAGTAATACATTGCCCTGTTTCGGTGGTTCAACTGTGAGCACATCTGTTGCTGCTCCCGCGATTTTCTTTTGAATCAATGCATCAGCCAACGCTTGCTCATGAACAATTCCACCGCGTGCACAATTGATCAGGAAAGCACTGGATTTCATGAGATCAAAAGCCTTTGCATCGATTAAATCTTTGGTTTCATCCGTTAAAGGACAATGCAAAGACACATAATCAGCCTGACTCAATAATACATCCAATTGAACTCGACCTTGTCGTTGTGGTCGGTTCGGCAATGCGCCAATGATCACTTGCATACCAAACGCTTGAGCCAACTGAGCAACGGCCTGTCCAAGTTCACCGTAACCAATGATGCCCAGTGTCTTCCCTGCAAGTTCCACAATCGGGTAATCTAGCAAACAGAATTGTTTAGCTTCTTGCCATTTACCCTGCTGAACAGCTTGGTGATACTGAATGACTGATGTCGAAAGTGCCAACATCAACATTAAAGTATGTTGTGCAACCGCAGAAGTCCCGTAAGCCTGACAGTTACAGACCACCACACCGCTATGCTTCGCTTGAACCAGATCCACATTATTGGTGCCAGTTGCAGAGATCAAAATCAGCTTAAGCTGTGGAAGCTGTTGGATGATTTCAGCCGAAATTCGAACTTTATTGGTGATGACGACATCGACATCTCGAATTCGCTCTAACACTTGATCTTCATTAGATGCTGGATAAAGTGTTAGATTTTCAAAAGCAGCATGAAGTTTCGAAAAATCCAAATCATTCTGATCAAGTGAGGCATAATCTAAAAATACAGCTTTCATAAGGTGAGAATCTCATTCCAATCGAATTACCTTTCAGGCTCACTATGCTCGATCAACTATAAGCGTGCAACTCAATCTTGAACCTGAGGAGTGATTTTTTTGACTTGATCAAGATTAAAGACATTGTTCTTTAAGGCCGCCAGATATGACATTGCAATACGATAAGCTTCCTGACAAATCTCCTCTGAAATATAACTTTCGGTGTAATAACCATGCTTCATACAGGTAAAAATAAGCTCAATCAAAATCGTCATCGTGTCTGGTTTCACTGGAATAAATTCATCAATATTGAGCATCTTTAAACCTTGACGCATCGTCTCACTGACTTTTTGCAGTTCGACTTGATATTCCATAAATGAATGCTGAGTTACTGCTCCGCCTAAAATCAGAATACTCGCCACATCAGAATCATTATAAAACTTGGCTGTCGTTCGAATCATTTCAGCAGTGATTAGAGGGCCGTAGACAGTAATCGGTTGGTTTGGATGATCCAAAACCACTTGCATGCCAACGGTCTCTAATTCGTTCAGGAGCACTTGCAAATACTGTAAGGCAATATGCCTGAGCAAGTCGTATTTCGTCGGGAAAAACTGATAAATACTGGCACGAGGAACACCAGATTCGTTAGCAACTTCTGGAATTGAAATTTTTTCCAAGTCCATATTTATCAACATTTTTTCAGTTGCTGCTACGACTTTTTCCATGCGCTTTAGTGTGCGCTGTTGTTTTGGCAAATTAAGTGGTTTGCTCATTATTTTTGGTACAACAGTTGACTGAGTTTGACCCATCATATACTCTCTCTAAAAATCCGACATTTGTTGGATTTTTATACACATTCCTTGCTATTCCTAGTTCACAAAGGAAATTGGATATGAATTTACCGCTTTCGGATGTAAATATGTCAAGCCAACAAAAATTTAAATTGTTTGCTGACCCTGAAGATGAACAACGCAACCATCGCATCCGAAAAGGTATTTTGGAAGCGGGTAATCAATTGCGCGCTCAACATCCTTGGTTAGTCAAATATCAAGACCAAATCGGGATGGGTATTCTGATTACATCCGTGACGGGCATTATTTTTAATATTACCCAATATGCACGTGGGAAAATGCCTTGGTATGTGGCAGTTTCACTTTCTGCATTTTGGATGTCTATTTTGCATGAATTAGAGCATGATTTGATACATCAAATGTATTATCGCAAAAATAAAAAAATAAATAATGCGATGTTGGCGACTGTTTATGCGTTTAGACCGAGTACGATCAGCCCTTGGATTCGTCGTGACATTCATTTGCATCACCATAAATCGTCAGGTACGGCATCCGATATTGAAGAGCGTGGCATTAATAACGGCGACAAATGGGGCTTAAAGCGCCTGATCATGACCGGTGATAACATGCTGGCGATAGCGCTACGTCCATTTACGATGTTGAATGCCACCAATGAATATGCCAATGCACAAAAAGATTTGGGTTTAAAAGACAAACTCAAACTAAAAGCAAAAATGGCACTTGGCTATACGCCCTTTGGCAATATTCATTATGGTCTTTGGTATAGCTTCTTATTTATGAGCATCACCAAGATCGGTATGAAAGCATTAAATATCAAGCAACCGAGCCATCGTATTTGGCGCTTCATCGATAAATCCACTAAATTCTATGCAGTGGCAATAGCTGCTCCAAATTATTTACGGACTTTAAGTCTGCATTTCACCAGTTCAAATATTCATTATTATGGCGATGTGGAAAATGGCAATGTGGTTCAACAATGCCAAATTTGGACTGATTGGCGCATGAAGCCGTTACAAGCTTTCTGCTTTAACTTTGGTGGTACACATGCGATTCATCACTTTGTGGTTCGGGATACATTTTATATCCGACAAGCGATTGCCAAAGATTGCTACCCGATCATGAAAGAAAACGGCGTTCGATTTAATGACTTCGGTACATTTAAGCGTGCCAATCGTCGTCTTGAACGAGCATAATCATTGAGATTTATTATCTAAGAGGAACGCTTGAGTTCCTCTTTTTTGGAAAAGTTTTTTTATCTAGCGTTTTTAACAGGATTTTTCTAATCTTTTACTGAGTACAATGTATTCATCCAGAAAACAATAAATAAAAGCCAATGAATTTAAAAGTCCAAATCAAACTTTGTGTATTGGCACTATTAACCGTTAGCCTCATTGGGTTTTCTAAAGAGGTCACTTTGGCTTCAATTTCAAATTTAGATCATGAAGAATTCAGATCAGATGAAGGTAATTATTTTAAACTCATCAAAATCAATACGCATTGCAGAATTGAAGCTCGCTTTTATGTCTCATTCGAAAATACCTTATATAGCTATATGTTTAATCAGACGGATTTAATTTCAGGGACAGAAAAAAAGTTTCGATACCAGTATCAAAAAGATCATGAAGGATCCTTACTGCATGTCACGGATGTTTATCAGTATTCGTCTTCGCGTTATGACTTAAGTGATCCAATCAGAAACGCTGAAATAAAAAAGGACTTTATCCGTTATAAAGCCCTTTTTTCTCAAGCATCACTTTCTCAATGTTGAGTTGCTTAACTCACCACAAATTGCTCTGTTTCACCAACCGTTTCAGCATCAAAGATACAATTCCCAGCTTCATCTGAACGCATATACAGCGCCTTATAACTTAAGCTATAAAAGCCTGAACCTTTCTTCACCACCAAAGGTTGCATATCCGAACTGAGTTCATCATCCAACTTAAACAGTTTGGTCACACGGCGATCATTCATACAAATCAAATAATCTTGCTTCTTCACTTCAAGCGTAGCCAAGCCGGTATTCTCAACATGCAATGGAATAACATATTTTCCATTCACATCAATCACTTGCTGATCATAACTCTCGATCTTTTGAGTAATCACATTAAAGACTAGGATTTTGCCAAAGCTGTCTTGTAGCTGTGTCTTATTTTCAAAAGGCAAATTCACCGAAATACCGAGCTTTTGCAAATCCTGCTCATCGACGCGTTTATTGGTCAATAAAATACGCGTGATGGTTTGCTTTAAACTGGCATCAAAAAAAGCACTGTCGAGTTGTAAGTCAATAGTTTTGAGAATCTTGCCTAAAGCTTCATTGTGATTACCCAATAGATGTGCAATCACACTACGATAATAAAACTTACTGTTCTTTTTGACATCACGAATTTGTTTATAGAAATACGTTGCTTCAAAAGGATGTTCAATAAAATCATGGAGTAGCGCTGAATTGGCCAATACTGCAATTGCATCATGACCCGTATAAGGTAGATGCAAAGTATGTAGCTGAGGAATCAAAGGTTTAATTTTTCGATAATGCTCACGATCCAAATCAAAATAAGGATCATAGACAATGATATATTCACATTCAGGGACAATATCATCCGCTTGAATCCGCATATCGCCATTGACTTCGGCATCGTAAAAATCGGTATAACGACGGTCTTCCACTTCTTCAGGATTGATCGAATATTGAGGTACCATGGCTACAACACGATTCATCTTAAAAGGTTTCGCGTATTTAATCGCAGCATAGCCACCCATTGAGCCACCATAGGACACAATGTTTTTATATTCAGCTAAGATCTCTTGAACGGCGTCCAATGCACCCATCATACTGGCATGTGGAAACCAAGATTTTTGCTTTGGCATAAAGCCAATCACACTATATTCGTACTTACTTAATGATTTTTCTGCATTGATGGATGTTCCTTTGGCACGTGTAATAAGATCGCCAAAAGAAAGAACCAACGTTTCAGTTGAACCTTTTAAATAAATTGCTCTGATGTGTTCATCTTCAAATACTATTTGCTTATCCATTGCAATTCCAAAAAAGGCACTCAATCTGTTGTTTGCAAAATGAATCAATCATTCACTTGCCTAAACATTCCACCAAGTGTCATATTTTATAGATACTGCACAGATAAAAAAGCGCAAAATATGACACATTCATTACATCCTGCTGCTCAAACTGGATTCAGTTCTGCTGCTGAACTTTATCAAAGCGTGCGTCCAAATTATCCTCAAGAATTGGTCAATTGGCTCACTGAAGACCTCTTACTCACTCACGAATCCACTGTGATTGACCTTGGCTCAGGTACTGGAAAATTCTTGGATTATTTAAAACAAACCACGCCCAACATTATTGCCGTCGAACCCATTTCAGAAATGCTTGAACAGCTGAAAATAGTACATCCTGAGGTACAAACTCAACAAGCCTTAAGCCACGATATTCCACTTAAAAGCAACAGTATTGATGCGATTTTGTGCGCTCAATCCTTTCATTGGTTTGCAAATATCGAAACCTTGCAGGAAATATATCGCCTACTCAAGGATTCAGGTCATCTCGGTCTTGTCTGGAATCAGCGTGATGAAACCGTGGATTGGGTTAAAGCACTGGCTGATTTTTTAAAAGACTATGAAGCTGATACCCCACGCTTTCACAGTAATGAGTGGCAAAAGGTGTTTCAAGCGCAAGCATTATTTGAATTTGAAAGCAAGAAGGTGTTCGTGCAACATCAAACTGGAACAGTGGAAGATGTTGTCAGTCGACGCTTACTGTCGACCAGTTTTATTGCTGCTATGCCACAACAACAGCAAAATGAAATGAAGCAAAATTTTGAAAGCATCGTTTTCGAATACACTTCAAAAAGACCTCAAGATCAAATTGAATTTCCCTATATGACTTATGCTTTTCATTTTAAGAAATTGAACCAGACAACAACATAGGATTCATCCAGTTCACGTATATTTGGATAGCAAAACCGACTGTTTAAATGCTCATTTTAGCACTCTAACTCAAACCTACTTTTATATATCAATAAGGAGTACTTCTATTATGCAAACATTAAAACTACATACAGCACTACTCCCTCTCATCATCGGTAGTACGCTGTTGATGACTGCCTGTACGCCTAAAGATGCGACGTCAGAGCATTCATCTGATTCATCGAGTTTAGATTCTAAAGACGGTTCAGACTTGAAGGATAAAACCGAAGCCAAATCCATTCAAAACTTTCCAGCAACACCTGATGACGCTCACGATATTCAACTTCTCACCACTTATCAAACGCAATTCGATCGTTTGAGTCATGATTTAGAAGCAGAACTGCAAAGTTTGGAAAAAGACAATAACCTCACTGACGAGATGAAAAGTCAACGTAAACATGACTTGATTAAATCATCACTGAACATGTTGAAAGAATTGGATTTAAAAACAGAACAAGGGCGCTATATCCAAGGTTTGTACTATCAATATTGGGAAAATCAAGCCAAAGTTTACCAAGAGTTAAAACAATCGGCTGACAATGAACTGGCGAATCCAACCGATGCGATTGAAGGCATGAGTGATTACTACACAGCTCAAGCACAGCTTCAACATTGGCAACAACAAAGCACTCAATAAAAAGTCGCTCAATGCATTGAAACGTCTAACACCTAGAAAAGGATCTCAGATCCTTTTTTTATGAAATTCGAACTCGGCATTGCCACTGTTGTTCAGGTTGTTGACTGCTTTCCCACGATCTCACATAAACCAACTCAATCAACTCTTGCCCGAATTTTTCAGCTTTAAAGTGGAAATTCTTTTCACCACCCACACCAACCATTCCCTCTTCAGCTTCCTTTTGCAGATATGTTTCTTCCGTCTTCAATAGTTTTAAAGGCTGTAAGAGTTTCCATTGGTAGCCTGTCGAAGGATTTTCAGGTGCTTGGAAATGTAGAACCTCTCCGACTTTCATATCGAGTAAAGTGGGACATTTTTGATTTAAAGAATAGTGATGTGTTTCAAGTTTTACACTGGTACTCGGACTTTGACAAGCGACCAATCCTAGACTGGAAATAAATATGGACAGGGTCGTTAGGCATAATATTTTAGGACTTAGCTTCCGTGTTTTCATGATGTTTAGCCTGCTTTTAGTATTTCCCTAAAACTATTGTTACCCCAGAACGAAATTTACTCGAAGCATTAAATTGTTCGCTTTTGATATTTTACACAAAGTCCTACGATTAAATATTTTGCTTCTCAACCCATTTGATCGAATCAACACGAATCAACTTGCATGCGCCATCGCCAATTCCGTTCCAATCTAATGCCGACTTCCATCTTAAATCTTTAGCATCAATTTGAACCAGGTCACCTTCTAAACGCACCAAATCTCCACGTTTCACTTGTTTGATTTGTTTCGCAATTTCAGGATTGGCTGGAATGATATGCATATTGCTGACTAACTGCGTAGCGAGTTTAGGTGGAATCGGTGGTTTCGCCATTTTCCAATTTAAGTAACGATCATATTGGTTAATCGAAATCTGTCGAGCAATGTCAGGATCTGTAAATAATCCTCGTGTTACCGCATAATCAATCGGTGAATATTTGGCTTGTTCATCATCATGATACTGCTTAGATCCTAAGATACGAAACTCACCTGAAAATGGCTCAAGTAATGAGATTTTTTGGTCCTTTAAAACAGGGGCTAAGCCATTGGCAATATTAAATTCACTGTCTAAGCCTGCTTGAACATTTTGATCAAATGCACTGGTCTGAGCCTGAGCATTCAGCCCAAACAATGCCATGAATACTGCAAATACCATAGGTTTAGACATTGCCAAATTCCTCTTCCATTACTTATCCATTACTTAACCGATGTAATTCATCTTGTTGAATAGTTGTTTTGTAACGGCGTTTCGTTACTCATTCACGATTCACGATTGCATGTTGGAGTGCCCTTTCAGATCATATTTAAGCCTTCATCTAAATACATAAATACAGCCAACAAGAATCAACATAAAATAGCCATCACTGCTATACACTCACTATACGTGTTAAAAATTAAATGAAAATTGAGAGTAAGTAACAATTGTGAATGCTTTAGTCAGTTTTTTGTCTTTCGCACTTGAATGAAATCTGATTAAAATCAAAGAACCACTCTATACAAGGCATTTGTGTAATGCTTTATAAACTGTATCAAAAACGTATTTTCCCGCATCTGTTAAATCAAGTCATGCAAACGCCCAGCTTGATGGACAGTCGACGCGAGTTACTCCTCCCCATTCAAGGTGATGTTTTAGAGATTGGTTTTGGTACAGGATTAAACCTACCCTTTTATCAAGGGGTCAATACGCTTTATGCACTAGAACCTAATCCAGATATTTTTGAACTTGCTTCAGAACGTGTATCTATAGCGCCGTTCTATGTTGAACATATTCAAGCGGGTGCAGAACAACTTCCCTTTGAGGATGAATCGCTCGATAACATTGTCAGCACTTGGACGTTATGTAGTATTCCCGATGTGGATGCGGCGCTACAGGAAATTCATCGTGTACTGAAGCCGAATGGCACATTACATCTGGTTGAGCACGTGCTCTACCATGACCATGCTCTGTTAAAACATATGCAAAACCTGCTCACACCCGTTCAGAAAGTCGTTGCCGATGGTTGTCATCTCAATCGAGATATTGAACTGAGCTTAGTCAATTCTCATTTTATTTTGACCGAAAAGCATTACTTCGATGCAGTCGGTATTCCCAAAGTTGGACGACGTATGTTATTGGCCCGTGCTCAAAAATTAAAACAATGTCGTTATTTTTTGATCTCTTGTGTACTTTCGATGTCCCATGATGACTAAGGATTAATCCTGAAAATCGATGCGTATCGTTTCAAATCGTACTTTTCCCTCTCGAATGGCTTGCGCAATGGCCATTTGCCCTTTGGTCAATCGAGCGCCACCACTTTTAATATCGATAAATACCACTTCGATATCTTCTGCGCGTCCATCACCATCTCGAAAGTCGGTATAGCCATCAAACACGACATAATCTATAGGATCACCTAGGAATTTGGCATCACTAGGTAGGTACTGAAACTCGGGCATAATAGGTGCCATTTGTTCAGCCATTTTCCCTTTTAGTACGGCTCGACTGGTGTTCACACTGCGTTTTTGTGCTTTAAGTAGAGCTTCTTGGTGTTCTAATTCAAGTTCTGCAATATATTGTTCATATTCAGCTTTTATTCTTCCATTTCTCGTACCCGATAAAATGATTGTCGTGAGCACAATCCCGATACAGGTACCGATTAACATCGCCATCCAAATGGACATGGTATTTCTCATCAACTGAATTATGCACAATGTAAACAAGATCTAGACTTTTGTCATGTAGACGCGCACTTACTAAAATTAATGCTAAGCTACAAATAGACCTCACTTGCTTACATTAGATTTTATAAATCATGAAAACGATACTTATTGCAAATCAAAAAGGCGGCTGTGGCAAAACGATTACAGCGATTACTTTAGCAACAGCTTTGGCTCAAAAAGGCTATAAAGTGGCTTTGGCAGATGCGGATAATCAAAAATCGGCATTGCAATGGTTAAAACAGCGTCCCGAAACGGCGACAGCGATTCAAAGTCTCGACTGGCGTCATGAAAAATCAATTGGCGAAGCACCCAAAAAAACAGATTATTTAATTATTGATGCACCTGGAGCACTTACAGGCGAACACGCCGAGCAATTGATTAGTGAATGCCATGCGATTGTGACGCCTCTGCAACCCTCTTTCTTTGATATCGACAGCACTAAGCGTTTTTTAAAGCATATTCAAGAGATTAAGCGTATTCGTAAAGGCAAAGTTCAAGTTCACTTATTGGCAAATCGTGTTAAACCCACAGGTGCAAGCGCCAAAGATATTCAACAGTTTTTTGCCAAGATTGATCAAGAGCCTGTGGCATGGATTGCAGAACGTGCAGCGTATGGTACTTTAGCGATGCAAGGTTTAAGTGTTTTTGACAAAAATCAAAAACTTTACTTAGCAATTCAACAACAATGGCAACCTTTGTTAGATGTTTTAATCGAAGATCAAGGTGACTGGTTTTAATTAGATCAACTATTTATTTAATTCTTTTTATTAATTTTCAGAGTAATATGAATTAAAACTTGAGTGCGGCGTATCGTGCTCCTTTTAAATCCTGCTGCATAGCTAAAATAGATTAGAGACATCAGTGCAAGATTTTAATCCGACATTACAACGCGCCTTATTGTTTGGTTTGTTTTTTATACTCCTCTATTTAGGTTTTGACATCCTAAAGTACTTTATTGTACCTGTACTTTGGGCATGTATTATCGCGTATATGACATGGCCAATCTATAAACGCATTCAACGTGTTTGTGGTGAAAATCGCCCATCCTTGAGCGCCCTGCTCATGACGACATTATTAACGCTTGTGGTCGGTCTACCTTTTACTTTTGCGATATTTATATTACAACATGAAGGTCGTAGCTTATTCTTTGATTTACAACGTCAATTGGCTTCAGGGCATTTATCTGTCCCCGATGTGATTCGTGAATTACCCATTGTTGGTAAAGAATTAGGGCGAATTATTAAAGAAATCAATGCTGACCCCAATGCCTTATTTAATAATATTAGCGTGTGGGTTCAAGGACATCTCAACTACGGTAAATTTGTTTTAGGTGAAATCACGCGCAACTTAGTCAAACTGGCTTTCGCGATCCTTTCTCTGTTTTTCTTTTATCGAGATGGCCCAACCATTGTCCATCAAGTCAGTAAGGCGATGGAAAAAGTGGTTGGTCCGCGTATTCAGCACTATATGGACACCATTTCTGAAACTACACGTGCAGTGGTTTATGGTGTGGGTTTAACAGCAGTCGCGCAAGCTTTACTTGCAGGACTGAGTTATTACTTTGCTGGTGTACCCAATCCAATGTTATTAACCATGTTAACTTTCATCATGGCATTGATTCCATTTGGCCCTCCGATTGCATATGGTGCGGTATCCCTCTGGTTATTCTCACAAGGTCAGACTGTAGAAGCGATTGGTGTTTTAGCATGGGGCGTGTGTGTGGTCAGTACCGCGGACAACGTGATTCGTCCATTGGTGATCTCAGGCGCAACTCAGATTCCATTCTTGTTGATTATGTTTGGTGTATTGGGTGGCTTAGCCAGCTTTGGTTTGGTCGGTCTATTTATCGGCCCTGTAATCTTGGCTATTTTATTGGCGATTTGGCGTGAATGGTTACATGAAACAATTGAACCTGAACCTGTTCCCAAAGCCACAATGCTCTACGATCTTGATGATGAACCTGATTTTAAATAATCATCTCGTTAATAAACTTATACATTCAAATACTTAATCAAAGTTGTAGTCCCCGCCTTATTTTGTTTCACTGAAACAGTATATAAAACAAAATAAGGATGGATTATGTTGCTTCAGACCGTTAAAAAAAATTCTCTTAAACTGACTGCGCTTAGTACTGTGCTCAGTGTTCTCATGCTGGGATGTAGTTCGAATCCTGCTGTAACCTCGCAACCAGAAGAAAGACCAAACGGAACAGTGTCTACAACTCATGCTGTTGATGTCCATGCTGTTGATGTCCATGCGGTATCTGCATCTGGGATTGGTGAAAAGATCGGTACGATCGAATTCAAAGACAGCGATCAAGGTCTTGTTCTGAATACAGATTTACAAAAACTCAGTCCTGGTTTTCACGGCTTCCATATCCATGAAAAAGGTTCATGTGAGCCTGCTGAAAAAGATGGAAAAATGGGGGCAGCTTTGGCAGCGGGTGGTCATTTTAATCCACAACAAACCCCACATCATGGAACACCCAATGATGGTCATTTAGGTGACTTGCCTGTACTTAATGTAGATAGCCAAGGTGTTGCCAAAACCACTGTGGTTGCTCCTCGTTTAAAACTCGCAGATGTGAAAGGTTTAGCCATCATGGTTCATGCGGGCGGTGATAACTATTCGGACTCTCCTAAGCCATTAGGTGGTGGCGGTGATCGTGTGGCTTGTGGCGTCATCAATTGATTTTTTATTCATTTGATCGCATTAAACTTTTCGGTAATTCAATAAATTTTGAATCTGGGCTTGTGGATAAATTGAGATTTATTCACAAGTCACTTTGAAGATTGCTGAGTCAGTACTTCAAATAAACCGCAGCTCTTTTAAACTCAAAATCAGAGGTGTGATGAAGCTGAGTTCTTACCTAGCACAACGGTCACTTTAATCATAATCATTCGAGCGTCTATGATACAGTCAGCCCATTCTCATCAGCCAAGAATAACCACCTTGACCGATATTCATCAGAAACGCGATGAAATCCATACGCTGTTCAGCAGTAGCATACAAGGTTGCCTAAATTGTAGTGACTTTATACAAGTCAAATATGCTGTGCTTCAGCACTTTAAAGAAGCGGTTAAATATATCAATCGGTGTATTCTCAGTATTTCAGAGAAACTTCCTTTATCTAATCTTCAACTGTTCAATCATGATGATTTATTTGGAACCATCGATACTGAGGCTCAATCGACAAACATTGAGTACACGCTAGATCAAATCGAAGTTCAACTTCGCGATTTAAGCGCTGCCATTGATCAATGGGTGTTTGTTATTCGTGATTACCCTGATATCGAAACTAAACCGCATACCCTTTTACTTGCTAAAGCAATGTGTGAAATTTTCGAAATCCAGCATTTTTATATTTACCCTTTTCGAGAAGATTTAATCCCCGATTTTTTAAACAAGGCAACTTTTAATCGTCATCTTGATCACCCCATCAAATAAATATTGATCCATCACCAGAACAATTTAGGCTTCAAATCTAATGCAGTATTGATTGATGACTCACGAATATCTAGTGGATGATCTGCTAAAAATTGGAATGGTTAAAAACATCTTCCGATTTAAAAAATCGTCTAGCGCATTCAACACAAAACCTAGTAATAACATCGGATTTAAATATTTTAAATACAAATACTTAGGTGAATATAATTTGTGATTTATGCTGTAAATCTAATTCCACTCAGGTACACTTTAACCTACATTTATTTGCTAGTCGTGAATCATGAATATCAAAACTTTGCGCTGGGTTGGTTTACTCGAAGGTATTTCATTTCTACTTCTACTCTTTATTGCAATGCCGCTGAAGTATATTTGGGACAATCCGATCTTGGTCAAATATGTCGGTATGGGGCACGGTGTCCTGTTTGTTGCATTTTTGGCTGTGCTTTTTATCGTGTGTGAAAAACAGAAATGGTCGATCCAAATTTTTATTTTAGGATTAATCGCTTCAATTCTTCCTTTTGGACCATTCATTTTTGATAAAAAGATTAAAAAGTTAGAACAAGAAAAAACAGCTTAAGTGAAATAGATGGTGCGATAAGCTCCGTTGCTTCAATAAAAAAGGTTGGAAAGATAATCCTCTTCCAACCTTTTTTAGATTCACATTTTAAAGCTTGAACTTTTGAAACTGAGTCTATGAAGACTTAGCCAATTTAAACTGAGTGTATTAAAACTGAGTGTATTAGAATTGCCCACCGAGCTTACGTTCTTGCATGATGCTTCTAACCACTGATCTTGGCACGGTGAACCATACTGCGATTAAAGCAAAACACGCCAATGCATAGGCCCACATATCAAAATGACCATATAACACACGAACAATTTCGATCACCACGAAAAATGCCACCATCATGATCATCCCTACTGCAGCGGCTACAGTGCCTTTAGATACCTCTGAAGCACTCAGTGAAAAACGATACAGTACCGAAAAACTGCAGCCTTCACCAAAGCTAATCAACGTCATACCCAGTATCAAACACCACAGCATGTAATCTTGCCAAATCACGCCAGCCATCACGATCAAAGTCCCGATGAGCATTAAAGGCAATGCCAACATCACCGTTCGACCTAGTGCCAATTGATTAATCACACGAATCAACACGATATTGCCTAGTATCAAAGCGCCCAATACAGGGACTTGTGCTAAACCATATTGCATATTGGTCAGACCCATTTGCTCGACCAAAATCACAGGCGACATCGCAATCCAGAGAATCAAGGGAATCGAAACCAGTGGTAAAGACAGTGCCAATGCCATAAAACGCTTATTACTAAACACGGCTTTAAAATCATCCCAAACATAACTCAACGGTTGTTTAGGAATACTGACATGCTGTTCAGGCATTTTGGCTTTGAGTCCAAACCAACTCAGTGTCGCCAATAATGTAATGCCAAGAAAGCCCCAATGCCATGACACATGTTCGATCATAAATGCGCCAATCACAGGACCGATCAGCGGTGCAATGAGAGAAATATTTGCCATGAGCGCCATGACTTTAATCGCGTCGCGTTCTTCAAAAATCTCTTGAATGGCTGCATAACCCACGGCGGAAATGATAGTTAGACCGATCCCTTGTAAAAATCGTAGTGCCAAAAATTGTTCTATGGTTTGTGTCATTAAGATCAACAAACAGCAAATCACAAAAAAGACCACACCACCGAGGAGTACTTTTTTACGTCCTAAACGATCGGACAAAGGGCCTAAAAACCATGCCAAGCACGCACCACCGAGAAGGAAGAACGACATGGAAGATGGCGCCCATGCGCTACTCACCCCGAACTCTTGAGTAATGGTGATCATCGCGGGTTGAACTAAATCATTACAGATATAGACGGAAAATTCGAAAAGTACCAGTGCCAATGGAAACATCATCGTGGCACGGGTTAAAGTTGCTTTTGAAGCAGTTTGCATTATGTTCTACATTTCATTTGAGCAAAGTAAAACTGATTTGTGTATTGAATGATCTACAAACAGATGCATTTCTATCAGTTTTTTTAAGGCTTTATTTTAGAATAAATTCGACTATAACATCACAGTTAATTGTTTCATGATGATTAAACAGATGCACTTTCTCAGTCTTAAAGCGCAGATTAATGCTGAATAAACGTATTGTTCTTCAAATCTTCATAGGCTTGCATCACCTCAGAAAATTCATTCATCACAAAGTAACCTCGTGCATAGATTGGTTCATTCAACGGCTGACCCGATAAATATAAAAAAGCCGTGTCTTGTAATGCGATGAGCTGAACATTTTCACCTTGATTCGACATGACTGCCATTTGATGCGATTCAACTTGCTCACTTGAGTCTGCGACCTTTAGTCGACCAGAACGTAGATAAACCATGGTGGTGCTTTGATTTTCTGCGGGCAAGATCATTGACGCTCCTGCCTTTAGACTCACATCCAGCACTCGAATTGGGGTAAGGGTTTGTGCAGGACCAATCACATCTGAATATTGTCCTGCAATCACTCTGACGAATGAGCCGTTCTCTAAACTGATTTTTGGAATCGTTGCATTCAATAAACTTTGATAGCGTGCAGGATTCATTTTATCTTTGGCAGGCAAATTCACCCACAATTGTAAAAACTCAAAACTTCCGCCTGCCTTGGAAAATGCTTCACTAAAGACTTCTTCGTGCAATACGCCTGAGCCCGCGGTCATCCATTGCACATCCCCTGATTGGATCACCCCACCCCCACCTGTCGAATCTCGATGTTCAATCTCGCCTTTATAGACAATGGTGACGGTTTCAAAACCACGATGCGGATGTTCAGAAACACCTCTTCTTAAACGAGTCGGCGATAAGCGTCCAGGTCCAAGATGATCGAGTAATAAAAAGGGTGAAGTGGTATTACCCAGTTGATAATGCGAGAACACTGAAGTGACAGGAGAGAAATCTCCGACTGCTCCACTTGAGTCTGGTTCATGTATAAATGCTAATGTTTTCATCTTATTTATAGTGTTTGATTTGGTTTTATCTTAATCAATCAGGGTGACTTCGACTAGAACATTCTCTCAATTTGTCTTGAGCAATTTATGGCATTAATTCATTTTTATAGGATAACAAGACCTCATAAAATCATTACACATCGGTCATTTTTTCAATTTGAAAGATTTTATTATTTAGTTAAACTACATAATCTAAAAAACGATAAATGCATAATAAAATGAAAAATTTAAATCCTAAGACTTCTTTGATCATTGGTATCGTGTTGCTTATTCTCAGCGCTTTTATGTATTGGAAATCAAATACACCGAATATCAGTACTGCCGATCAAATGCTCTGCAAACAACAACTTCAGCAAAAATATAACAATCAAGCAGATCCGCAACTTTTAGAAATGTGCAAAACTTCTGTCGGTATAGTTGCTCAAACTAAAGCCGAAGCCAGTGGTGCAACCTCTGCTGAGGAAATGGCGAAAGCCATTAGCCAAGCCAACCAAGGTGAAACAGGGGGAACCATGTTTATGATGTTCTTTGTTGGTCTCTTTTTATTAATTGGTGGAGTGCTAACGATTCGTGGGGTGCAAGGCATACTTGCGAAGAAGTAAAATATCCAAATAAAAAAGCATACTGGTTAGTATGCTTTTTCTACTTTATACCCCAAAATTAATTTCAGGATTTTTTTCAAATTTGAGCCAGCCCTTTTTCATCCAATGTTCAACTTTATCTTTTCCTAGAATCGCTAATAAATTATTGAGCAATAAAAATTTTGCTGGTTTATCAAAGAAGTAAACCGTCACTTTGACATTTCGATCTATATCATTGTTTAATGAAAATAAATCTTTGATATAGTCCTGATCGGAAACATCAAGCGAATGTCCCCATACTTCTATATTCAAATTGAGGCTTTCTAACTTGTTAATTGTTTCATTAAATTGTTGACTGCTTTGGTGCCTGTAATCTCTCGTGTAATTGCTAAAATTATTTTTGTATAATTTTACCTTTGAGACTTTTTCATCTAAAAATAAGTAATCTGTATCTTTGAACAATTTTTGATGATATTTAGTAAATCCAAAAGCTTTTAATTTTTTTAATTCTTCATCTTCTAAATCAGAAATACCTAAAACTATATTTTGATTTTCACCGAACCTACCATGTAAAAAATCAGTATTAACTGATGTATAAAATTTACGGAACGTATCTGTATAATTAAATGAAAAAATATGATCAGGTTGTACCCAACTGTGGGATTCAATAATAAATTTTGTCTTAGACTCTAATTTATTAATGATTAACTCCAAGTAAATATTGAATATCTCAATAAATTCTTCGAGTTGCTTATGTATTGAGTTGATAAAAATATTTGGATTTAATCCATTCTTAATTTTATTTCCATAACAAAATTTTGGATTAATATTTTTTCTACTAGACTCAATTTTTTGTTCGACTCCAGAAACTGGCATAAATTTATTAATTATTTTTTCATCTTTACTGAATTCAAAATAATTTAAAAAATCTAAATCATTGCCCTTTAGGTCTAAGTTAACAGCATTAAGGCCTGCTAAAAATTGAGTAACTTCATATAGATTTTCTAACTTTTTAAACTCTAATACACATCTTGAAAGAATTCTGAGCGCATCCTCTATCTTATTTTCAAAATCAATCCAAGTATCAATGTCTTTTAGATGAACCTTAAAGTATTGATACCACCCATTATTTTTAAGAAGATACTGTATTTCAATAATTTTTTCAAAATCCAACTTGATTGAATGAATTTCGTATATTGATTTAGTTTTATCTATGAACCCTTTTTCACGACATTTACTAAATAATTCATCGAAACCCATTTCATAATTCTTTTCATTTAAAGCTTTTTTAACTTCAAGAATTTTCATTAAAAGTGTAGGAAAATCATCAACTGAATTCCTAAATACATCTAAAATTGGTTGACCTAAATTCTTTTCTTCAATTGCTCTCATCACATCCATAAAATGATCGTACTTAGTAGGTAAGTAATGCGATAAATCAAATCCATTTCCAACAATCAAAATATTCATTCTTATAATCCCCAAATGCAAAAAAAGCGCATCAAATTTGATACGCTTTTTATGGGGTTTTTAGATTAAATTTCAATCACAAATCAAATAATTATCAAGGGCATCTTGCTGTTTGAAAACCTTTATTCTTTCCACGCGAACATTGATACGCTTTTTGGGTATCAATCAATTTCCAATCATCATTCACATTTTTAAAACGAAAAATGGTACGAATCGACTTTACCGAATCATCCAATAACCCAGTTTCAGTCACTTTCACTTCCGCCGCAGTGGGATTCTCAGCCTGATTAAAGTATTGACGAATCTCAACCGTCGCCAAGTTTTTACGCAAATCAGAAAGCTCACCCAATACCTGAGCCAACGGTGTACCTGAGCTACTCACTTTATTCACTAAATTTTGTGTAGTTGCGCAACCTGATAAAATTCCCAAACACATCGCTGATGCAGCAATTAAACGAATCATTCTTTGATTATCCCTATATACATTTTTAATAAATTTTGAGCTTATTTCGTATTTAACAGTAGTGAAGCTTTGTTACACAAGTGAGACATGTGATGGCAAAAATCAAGCCTCAAATAAAAAAAGCGCATTCCTCAGAATACGCTTTTTTGAACCATTAAAGATCGCTCGATCTTAAAGATCAAACAATTTACCTGGGTTCATTATGCCGTTTGGATCGAAGACTTGTTTCAACGCTTTCATGTATCCAATTTCTTCTGGGGTACGTGTGTAATCCAAATATGGTTTTTTGGTCATACCCACGCCATGCTCAGCAGAGATCGAACCGTCATATTTTTTCACAGTTTCGAACACATATTTATTCACCACCTGACATTTCGCAAAGAATTCATCCTTAGACAAATCAGCAGGTTTCAAGATATTTAAATGCAAGTTCCCGTCACCAATATGACCAAACCAGCAGATTTCAAAATCAGGATAGTTGTCAGACACGATCGCATCAATTTCTTTAATAAATGCAGGAACATGAGTGATCAATACTGAAATGTCATTTTTGTACGGTGTGAACGGCGCAATTGACTCTGAAATGTCTTCACGCAAACGCCATAGACTTTCAACTTGATCAAGGCTTTGGCTTAACACGCCATCATGCACCCAGCCTTGTTCCATGCAGTGTTCAAAAATTTCCATCGCCTTGTCCATAATCGGTTCAAACGGCGCTTCAAACTCAAGCAATACATAGAATGGACATTCAGTTTCAAATGGACGTTGAACATGACCATTTGCCAATACTTTTTGCATCGCAAGTTCACCAAAGAACTCAAATGCAGTTAAATCAATTTTCGCTTGGAATGCATGAAGTACAGGCATGATCGCATCAAAATCAGGTACACCGAGTACCATGACTTGAAGGTCTTGCGGTTGGCGTTCAAGTTTGATTTCAGCTTCAGTGACTAGACCTAAAGTCCCTTCCCCACCGATGAATAGGTGTTGAAGTGCATAGCCTGTTGCGTTTTTGATCATGCCTTTGTTTAAACGAAGCACATCACCTTTACCTGTCACAACTGTCAGACCCAATACCCAATTACGCGTCATGCCGTATTTAATCACTTTAATACCGCCCGCATTGGTACCGATGTTACCGCCAATTTGCGACGAACCCGCAGACGCGAAGTCGACTGGATAGTACATGCCTTGATCAGCAGCATAGTTCTGCAGTTGTTCAGTCACCACACCCGCTTGAACACGAACCATACGGTCTGCTGGAAAGAATTCCAAGATTTGATTCATCTTATCCATGCTGACCACGATCTCGCCATTCGCAGCAACAGCACCCGCAGATAACCCTGTACGACCACCAGACGGTGTAATCGCAACATTGAATTGATTCGCTAATTTTACAACTTCTTGCACTTGTTCAGTGGTCGATGGAAATACGACAACAGATGGATTTGGATCAAAGTGTTTGGTGTGGTCTCGCCCCCAATTTTGTAGACTGTCCGCATCGGTTTTGATACGATTTTCGCCAACAATAGCGGTCAATTGGGTTAATAACTCTGGGGTTAAAGCGATTGGAGCATTCATCGTTTTCAGACCTTGCAAGAAGTAAAACAAGTTGTTTTGAGGGTCTAGAACTGGATCTTACTCAATGGCAAATTAGTGCCATTTTAAGTACACACATTCTAAGACAAGACATGAACGAACAGCCGACATGAACAGTGGCTTCGATTTCATGAGTGCGTATTATATGTCATTTTTATCAAACTCGCTGAAAAACGTGTTTCAAGAATCTCACCTTTTAAATTACATAGTTAATTAAACCGCAAATAGCATGTTCGTCCATATCACTTGCAAAAATATTAGAATCGAATGTCATAAAGGAAATGTATATCAAGCGATCTCATATGCTATGATACTGCCACTAAATTTGGCCTTGTAGCGGAGCCGTAATGAGCCAACATCTCTCTTTGCCTAAAGATAAAATTCGTTTCTTGCTGTTAGAAGGCGTTCACCAAAACGCTATCGACACTCTAAATGCTGCTGGATACACCAACATCGATTATCGTAAAACTGCGCTTGAAGGTGAAGCGTTGAAAGAAGCGATTAAAGATGCTCACTTCATCGGCATTCGTTCGCGTACTCAACTCACTGAAGAAGTGTTTGAAGCTGCGAATAAATTGATTGCTGTCGGTTGTTTCTGTATTGGTACAAACCAAGTGAACTTAAATGCAGCGATGGAGCGTGGTATTCCTGTATTTAATGCACCGTACTCAAACACACGTTCAGTTGCTGAACTTGTTTTGGCTGAAGCAATTCTTCTTCTACGTCGTGTACCTGAAAAATCTACAGATACACACGCAGGCGGTTGGAACAAATCTGCTGTGGGTTCTTTCGAAACTCGTGGTAAGACTTTAGGTATTGTTGGTTACGGTTCAATCGGTTCTCAACTTTCAGTTTTAGCTGAAAGTTTGGGTATGAAAGTGATCTATTTTGACACAGTGACGAAACTACCATTGGGTAATGCACGTCAAGTCGGTAGCTTAGGCGAATTGCTTGCCACTGCTGACGTTGTGTCTTTACACGTGCCAGATGTTCCATCTACACGTAATTTCATGACCAAAGATCAATTTGCTCAAATGAAAGAAGGCGCGATCTTCATCAATGCTGCACGTGGTACATGTGTCGTGATTGAAGACTTAGCTGATGCGCTTAAATCAGGTCACTTGGGTGGTGCGGCTGTTGACGTATTCCCGAAAGAACCAAAAGCGAATGGTGAAGAATTTGTATCGCCTCTTCGTAACCTACCAAACGTGATTTTAACACCGCACGTGGGTGGTTCTACCATGGAAGCTCAAGCAAACATCGGTCTTGAAGTCGGCGAAAAATTTGTTGCTTACTCGGATAAAGGGATGACTTTATCTGCTGTCAACTTCCCAGAAATCGCACTTCCATTGACTGAAGGTAAACACCGTTTACTTCACATTCATAAAAACGTGCCAGGTGTGTTGTCTAAGATCAACAACTTGTTTGCTGAACATGGGATCAACATCTCTGGTCAGTCTCTCATGACTAAAGGTGATGTGGGTTACTTAGTCATGGATGTTGATGCAACTGCATCTTCTGAGGCTTTAGATACACTTCATAACGTTGAAGGTACAATTCGCGCTCGCGTATTGTTCTAATCTATCTAAAGTTTTGAAAACCACAGCTTTCAAGCTGTGGTTTTTTATTGTTCACAACCTTACATGTTCGGTGGCTCAGACATGTGAGGTTTTTTGTTTCAAATTTCAAAAGTTCCCCAATAAAATAACATCGCTCATTTAACGGTTTTGTATGTCCAAACTCCAAAATATGCCACACATCCAAGCAATTCTTTTGCTCCTCATTGCTATGGTGAGTTTACAAAGTAGTGGTTCGTTGGCGAAAGTGTTGTTTGAGCAATTTCCAATTTTGACTGTTTCCGCGATGCGTCTTTTACTCAGCGCAATCATATTGGCTGTTATTTTTAAAATCTGGCAGATTGATTTTAAACAAATCAAATGGAAAGCCATTATCAGTTATGGCGCTGCGCTTGCTGGCATGAACTTACTGTTCTATTTAGCCATTGCCCGCCTCCCCTTAGGGATTGCAGTTTCATTTGAGTTTATTGGACCACTCAGTGTCGCCCTGTTCTACGCACGTCAAAAAATTGATTTCGTTTGGGTCAGCTTAGCCATTTTAGGTCTGATTTTACTTTTCCCCTTTGATCAAGCCAATCAACCTCTTGATCCTATCGGGATCGCTTTTGCATTGGGCGCAGGTGCTTGCTGGGGGTTATACATTATCGCGGGGCAACGTCCTTCTGGTGTTTCAGGCAATCATACTGTGTGCTTAGGCATGTTTGTAGGAACAAGCTTGTTGCTACCTTTAGCGCTATTTTTTGGATTACCGAGTGCGGTGTTTGAACCGTCTAACTTTATCTATTTTATAGCGCTTGCCATCCTTGCCAGTGCTTTACCATTTACTTTGGAAATGATTGCGCTACGTAATTTAACGGCACTGAGCTTTGGAACACTGATGAGTATTGAACCTGCTGTCGCTGCATTATCAGGTTTTATCTTCCTAGGTGAACAACTGCTTTGGACACAACGGCTCGCTTTAGCCACCATTATTACTGCATCTATTGGCTGTACTTATACGACTCATAAAGCTAAAGCGTTATCTTACTAAGCCATAAAAAAACCACCCCCGAAAGGTGGTTTTAAAATTATGAAACACTATTGAGGAAGAATTGGAGTTGGAACTAGGTTACCATCTCCAGATGATGGTGAATCAGGATATAGACTATCAAGTTCAATATTATGGACGATAGCCGTATCAGGACGAGTGCTAAAATATAAGTATCCTGTATAAATCGGTGCATTATTATTAACACGATCCACATAAGCTGAGATATTCAGTCCATTCAATACACCTGTACCATCCTGAACAAAACCTGAAACGTCTGCAGGAAGCGAGATTTCAACAGTTTCTCCCACTATTGCAGAATAGCTAAATTGTGTATCAGGAGCTGCTTGACCATATGGTTGAACTGTAATACTACACTTACGATTACTCAAATGTAATTCATCAGATGTCGCTGCGTTACATTTGACTTTAAAACGTAATTCATCCCCTACCTTAAAAATTTCCTCGCGTTGATTAAGTGTAATCACTACAGTTCCATTCATCGTTGATGACTGATTGCCACGATAACGAACCCAACTATTACCTTCCAAAATCAATTGCGATTCAGCTGACCAGGTTAAAGCCCCATCTTCATCTTTAATACCAGTGATTAGATAACTTCCTTCCTCTGTCGCATTAAAAAGGAATGAATCATTCATTTTTCCTGAACAACTGACTTTTTGTCCATTCGCTAATTGGCAACTTAAAAAATTATTCGTGGTTGGTTTACCTAAATCAATAATGACATCACCTGCCATACCAGATTTTGTTTCTCCAATTAAAGTTCCAGAGAAATCTTTAGCTGTCCACGAAATAGTTCCCTCATTCGGCATATTAACAACTGTAATTCCTTCAGCAGAAATAGAGTAGGTATAACTAAGTTTAGAATTATCAGCTAGATTGATTTGTGCACTCAAATGACACGGTACACTTATTCCAGCTGATTGACACTGTACAAACACAGAACCTGCGTTATCAAACTTAAAGTCCCAATTCCATGTTGAAAAATGTTTAACCTTAGCATGTACAGCTAAACCTGTAGCTGACTCTTTAGATGAAACCACATGGCCAACACCTTCTTCAACCCATAGGCCTTTAGATTCCTCAAAATGCCACATTGGGATTTCAGTACCAATTTCCATAGATTGATTATTGATACTTTTTAGAGGGAGATCCATTTGAATATCTGCTGTTTTACCAGCCACTAACTGTAGTTTTTCACCATTTGCATCTTTAAATGTTGCGCTAATCATACCTGCGCTAATCAACTGTGTACGATTACCCTGAGCATCAATTGCAAAGCCATTAGCAGGCATAGCTTGAAGATCTAAACCTTGAATATCCCAAGGTGTGAATTCCACATGAACAAGACCATTGGCCAAGCGCCCATCAGCATAAGCAAACGAATTTTCAGAAATGGTAATTGAAGCCCCTAGATATAACGATTCAATCTTCTGACCATGCTCAATATTTTGAACAGGAACGATCTGTTTAACTTCAGTCAAACGTGCAGATATAGCATGCAAATTGGATACGTCATATTCAATCGCCTGAGTGATATAACCAGATTTTTCAAACTGTGCTACAACTTTGTCTTGACCTTGTGGAAGTGTCAGATTGATTTGAGCTTGGCCATATGCATCTGTATTTACTTTTTGACCATGAATGGTCACAGTTGCATCTGAAATTGTTGCACCCGATGTGGTCGCTACAGAAACTGAAATTTGTTTATTCACTACACTGGCTTGCTTCACTGTAATTCTTTGCGTTGTTATACTGGTTTGTCCTGCCAAATCTGTAACGCTCAATTGAACAGTATATTTGCCTGCTTTTTGAAAACTATGCTCAACAGTTTTACCTGTTAACTGAGTACCATCTCCAAAATCCCACCCATATACAGCAATAGCATTGCCTTCACTCGCCTTATATACACTACTTTTAGTTGCATCAAATTTAACGACTTCACCTGTACTTGGCTGTGTAGGTAAATATGTAAAATTTGCCGTAGGCTTACACGCAATTAAAAATAAGCTAATAAATGCGAATAGAAACCATCTTAAATTATTGTTTATCGTATTCATATTTATGCCTTATTATTTACTCATTGTGTGATGTAAATCACATTACATATTTTATACATTAATGCTTAAAAATAAAGCGATTATTTAAAATTCTTATTAATTATTATTTATATAGGTTAATTCAAGCATTCATTCATACATGTCGTGCTTTGGACGAATATCAAATTTGAGGCGTAGAAAACCACCTAGAAAGGTGGTTTTCTATATTTAAATACAATCTCAGTCATCATCGCCGTTATGAAGTAACAATACAGTTTTCATCTGTTATACCATCTTCACAATTGGTGTGTAAGTTAATCACAACCACTTGATCATCTTTGATGTTGGCGAACAAAGAACTCTAACTCGTATGCTGATACTGAGAACTATTTGTTGCTTTGGCAAATCCATTAAAACTGTCATTGGAGATAATCTCTTATTTTCATAATCATTTTCAGCTGCAATATGAATTAACGAAACTCAGCAATTTAACTGAGTGGGAAGTGTGAGTCAGCAATATCTAACTAAAAAGTGATAAAATTTGTCTTAACACTCTGTTGTTCTTAATTCAATGCCAAATACCCAACTGACTGCTGTCCTTTACATGGTCTTATCCATGGTCGCCTATCAAATTAGCGCCTCATTTGCCAAGCAGTTATTTGAAGTGTTAGATCCACTGACTGTGGTCACTTTACGCTTAGTATTTGCGTCTATTTTAGTGATTTTGATGTTTAAATCATGGCGTATGATCAAACAACTTCCTGAGCTGAAATGGAAACATTTGCTGCTCTACAGCGCTTCTGTCTGTTTTATGAATGTATTGTTTTATGCCTCATTAGGACGTTTACCCCAAGGGATTGCTGTTGGTTTAGAATTTATAGGACCATTGGCTTTAGCTTTTTTCTCGATTCAACATCGTGGTGATTATGTTTGGGTGATTTTAGCGATATTAGGGGTCGCTTTAATGGTGCCTTGGCAAGATGCCAATGCTGAAAACTTTTCTTATTTGGGTGCAGCGATGGCACTCGGCGCGGGGTTATTTTGGGCTTCCTATATTTACTTTGCTCAAAAGGTTGCGCGTCAAAATATTGGAATGCATGCACTCAGTATTGCGATTGTGCTTTCAGCTTTGGTCCTTTTACCGATCAGTGCTGTACATAATCCAACTGCATTAATCCAATTTGAATATTGGCCTCAAGCGTTGATGATCGCTTTATTAGCCACAGCAATTCCTTATGCTTTGGACTTAAAAGCACTGAAAACACTAACTAAACTGAGCTATGGAACACTTTCAAGCTTATCGCCTGCTTTGGCAGCAATCGCAGGTTGGCTACTGTTAAACGAACGGATCAGTGTGCTCCAAACACTCGCGCTACTTTGCATTATGTCAGCATCGATTGGCGTGACCTATAGTGCCAGTAAAAGATCACGAGCTATAGATGTATAAGTTTAAATAAAAATATTAAAAAACTAATCCCAGAACAAAAACCAGCCTAATAAAATGATGAACACTCAATGAATCCCTGTAAAAAAGATGGCATAAGCCATCTTTTTTTATTTTTTAAACGGATAGCATCAAACTCAAACCAAGCTATCCTTGTCTAAGTTTTTATATTTTTTATACTCTTTTAAGTACTTCTTCGCTAAGGATTCTTTTTCCTTATCTTCAAGTATCTTACCAGCTTGTTGAAAGAAGCCTTGCTCTTCTTCTTTAAGATGATGATGCACAGTTTCAGAAAGTTTCTTGGCAATCGCTAACCAACCTGAACTACTAAACTCTGTTTCAGTGAGTTGCTCTAATAACTCATCCATTTCATGATGTTCAGCCAAGGCATGACGCGTAATATTCAGTCCTGAATCCGTCATCATTAACGGAATATAGAAATAACGGTCCTCAGCAACAGCATGGGCGAATAATTCATTTTTAAATTGATCAAATAATTCACGGCGTTCAGGCGTGTCCCCTGAGGTTTTAATCAGCTTTTCAGCAAGCTCACGTTGAACATCATGGCTTTCTCTCAATGCTTCAAATATATTCATTGTTATTTTCCTTTAGGTCTTCATGTCGTGTTTATTTTAGAATGGATTTAGAGGCAGCTTTTTAAAAAAGCGTGCAGAACACTTTCCTAAAATATCAATAAATTTCGTTATGTTATGCCCTAAATTGTATGAATAACTTTAATATCGAGAATGAATTACATTAAGAACATTTGATATGCCAGACGGCAAATCAGCACACTGACCAAAATCAAAAACAAAATACGAATAAAGCCACTCCCGTATTTTAACGCCATTTTCACACCGAGCAATGAACCACATACATTGGCCACCGCCATCATCAGTCCAAGCCCAAGTAGCACATGTCCCGTCGGAACAAAGAAACTCAGTGCGGCAAAATTGGTCATAAAGTTGCCAATTTTGGACAGTGCAGAGGCGTGTAAAAAATCAAAGTTAAGATATTTAATGAAGAAGAAAATAAAGAAGCTACCTGTGCCAGGGCCAAAGATTCCATCATAGAATCCTATTGCTAAACCACCGAGACCAGCCAAAATGAGCATTTTGCGCGTTAACACTTGCTTTAGGTGTGTTTGACCAAATTGCTTTTTTATCAAGGTATAGATTGCGATCACGATCAGCATCAAAAGCACGAAAGGCTTTAATACAGCTTGTGGGATCATAGACACGCATGCTGCACCACCAAATGAGCTGACACATGCGGTGATCGCAACGACAGCCAGTAATTTCCATTCTAATTTGACTTGGCGTAAATAAGAAAATGCAGCGGAAGCTGTGCCACAAATAGAGGCAAGTTTATTGGTACCAAAAATCGTGGCTGTCGAAGTGTGAGGGAGCGCTCCCATCAATGCAGGAATCTGAATCAATCCTCCGCCTCCGACTGCAGCATCAATTGCTCCTGCAAAAAATGCCATACAGATTAATGTGATGATGACTTCCATTTCCATCGTTTTAGACTCACATTACAAGTTGAGAACGCGCTTAGGCACTAAACGTTTTTTATCTGTGATTTCGGCTAAACCTAAACATTTTTCACCATCAAATACGATCACTTGGGCTTCTGCTGGATGATCAATATTACTTTCCATGCCACGGCTAAAATATTCTGCACGCCCTTCAGGGGCTTGGATTTTTGGGAAATGATTCACGGGTGCATAGGCTGGCAGTAATAAAGCCTCACGTTCATGCTCAGTCAAACTTTCCAAGTATTCAATCGTATATTCAGGGATAATTTCAAACTCACCCGTTTGGATGCGATGTAAATAGGTCAAATGCCCATAGGTATTTAACGCTTGTGCAATATCTTCACCCAATACGCGGATATATGTTCCTTTCGAACACGTGATATCAAGCGTAATACTGTCTGTCGTAAACGAAATTAGTTCAATTGCATAAATATGAATTGGACGTGATTCACGTTCAATCTCAATCCCTTTGCGCGCTAACTCATATAAAGGACGCCCTTCTTTTTTGAGTGCAGAATACATCGGTGGGATTTGTTGAATATCGCCTTTAAATTTTTCCAGCGCTTGCAAAATAGTGGCTTCATCTAGCTTTGGAATTGCCTTTTCGAGTAAGACCTCACCTTCTACATCACCTGTAGTTGTACTCTGTCCAAGCTGAACAGTGGTTTGGTAACGCTTAGTTGAGTCCAATAGAAAATGCGAAAACTTCGTGGCTTCTCCTAAACAAATGGGCAATAAACCCGAAGCTAAAGGATCAAGCGCCCCAGTGTGCCCCCCTTTTTCAGCACGATACAACCAACGTACGCGCTGTAATGCTGCATTTGAGCTAATCCCCAAAGGTTTATTAAGTAGAAAAACACCACTGATATGGCGGCGCTTAATTCGTGTAGGCTTATCACTTGAAGCTGGTGCAGACATTTGAAAGATTCGTAACAGACTTAGCTCACTATCTTAACAAATCCATTTATCTATTTTTACAAATTTCAGTTTTGATTTTTTCAAGACTATGGCAAATTAGCCAATGAATAGAAAAATAATTCAGATATTTCAAAGGACTTGGAATGCAAAAACATCATAAAAGAATTCTTCTTATTGTGATTTCAATCACATTTGTTATAGCACTTATTTACTGGCTCAAACCCCAAGAAGCTTCACCAACTGAAGATTCTCAATCTCCTGCATCAACAGCATTCAGCACTGAACTATCTGGAGCTACGCTGAATGATCAAGGTCAGCTGAGCACTCCATTTTCAAGTGCGAGTCAGCAAGACATTGAAATTAATTGTCAACTTTCGATGGATGCATCTAATCGACTGATCGTCAATGAAGCGACTAAAAACTGTTTCGAGTTTTTTATTACTCAATATGGTGAAAAAGAGATTCGACAAATTAAAGCTGATTTTATTGGTTATGCTCAAAGTCGTTACAAAGAGCCTTTACTGGGTCAATTAACAGATTTATGGTCGCGTTACATCCAATATCGTGAAAGATTAGGTGAATTACAAGCACCAAGTGGTGATAAAGAGTCATCCCACTATTTCAAAGCTATTTTCAATAATATGAAAAGCTTGCGCCAACAATTGTTCTCTCAGTATGAAATCGAAGGTTTGTTCGGAACAGAGGATGTCTATAACGATTATACCCTTTCACGTATGGCCGTGATGGAAGATAAAAAACTGAGCGAAGCTGAAAAGGCGAAGAAGCTACAAGATTTATTTAATGAGCTGCCTGAAGATTGGAAAGAGAATCTGAAACAACTGTCTCAACTTGAAGATCTGAGAAAGCTGACCGCTGAAATTAAAGCCCGCGGTGGAAGTAGCGATGAAATCCGTCAAATGCGTATGAATTTGGTCGGGCCTGAAGCAACACAGCGTTTGGAAACTTTAGATGTACAACGAAGTGACTGGAAGAGTCGCGTTGATGGTTACTTGGCAAATCGTCAAACCATTCAAAACAGCACGATGAGTGAATCTGCAAAACAATCGGCAATCCAAGAACTACGTAATCAACAGTTTAAAAATCCACAAGAACAACTACGCCTTGAAACTTTCGAATCGGTACATGACAAAGGAGGAAAACTCCCCTATAGCGATTGATCAATCGCATGGACAAAATATTCGACATGGAAATGTTTTGAATATGAATCAGGATGATGATTCAACAGGGAATACTCATCTTTAAACAACAAAAAAATGAGAGTGCTTTTTATGAAATGGACGACTAAAACAATGGTATGTGCAATGCTGTCTTGTGCCAGTATTGCAGCACCACCAATCACCCAAGCCAGTAATACTTCACAAATCAAAGAACGCTTTGTGTTCTCATCTTATGCGAAAACTCAGTACCCCTTGGTATTTGCACACGGTATGGGCGGATGGATTCGTGCAGGGACAGATGAGCTCGGCGTAGATTATTGGTATCAAATTTTACCTGATATCGCACGTAACGGCGGTAATGTGTGGGCGACTCGCGTTTCACCATTTAACGCATCAGAAGTTCGTGGGGAACAACTTTTGCAGCAAGTCGATGAGATCATTGCATTGACAGGTAAAACTAAAGTCAATCTTTTAGGTCATAGCCATGGGGGGCATAGTGTGGCCTATGTGAGTAATGTGGCGCCACACAAAGTGGCATCATCGACAGCCATAGCCAGCCCACTAAAAGGTTCAAAAGTTGCTGATTTGATCATTTCAGTCCAAGGCAGTGCTTTAGAACAACCGGTTGTCGAGGTTGTAAATTTCGTTTCCAAGATGCTGGTTTGGGCGCAAGGGATTGATCCAAATCGCTTCCCTCATGATTCTTTAGCAGCAGGTAAAAGCTTAAGTTTGGTGGGTTCTGCGGCATTTCAAGTTAAATATCCACTGGGTATGCCTAAAACAGCCTGTGGTGAAGGTACTGCAATTGAAAAAGGGATTCGCTTCTATTCATTTGGTGGTACAGGTACAGTCACGAATACTCTAGATCCTGACATGCTCTTAGGTATCACAGCCAAACTAACCGATAAGAATGGAGATAATGACGGATTAGTAACGCGCTGTAGTGCCAAATATGGCAAGACCTTACGTGACAATTATCATTGGAACCATTTAGATGCCATTAATCAATTCTTTGGGCTCACAGCAACCTTTGCACCTGATCCTGTTTCTGTGTATCGCCAACATGCTAATCGTTTAAAACAACAAGGTTTATAGCTTTTAAACTCTCTATATACTTAATCCATCAATACAAGAGATCAGTAATTGATCTCTTGTATTGTTACATTACATGCTATGAATCACAAAATGAAAAAAATAATCTATATTCAAAGCCCTCTCCTAGTGTCCAATACTCAATCCATTATTAAGAGAAACTTAACTTAGTGTTAAATAATTCAACACCTTATACCATTTATCGGCTTAAGCTTTTATTCAAAAAACATGACGCTATACTCATTTTGTATTTAAAAAAATAAATAAATCACAAGCAGTGAGTAAGCAAAATGAAATATGGATATTTATGTGCAGGATTAATCGCAGCAACCTCTATGTCTGTTGCTCAAGCAAATACCGCAACCCAAGTCAAACAAGTCAAAGCTAATTATGTAGTTTCTAGTTATGCCAAAACAAAATATCCAATTGTTTTTGCTCATGGTCTAACAGGCTTTATTCGTATGGGAACGGAGAGCTTCGGTGTAGATTATTGGCATCAGATTCTTCCTGACCTAGCACGCAATGGTGCAAATACATGGGCTACACGTGTCTCGCCTTTTAACTCAAATGAAATTCGTGGTGAGCAGTTGTTACAACAAGTTGAAGAGATTATGGCCATTACGGGTTCGCCAAAAGTGAACTTGATTGGTCATAGCCAAGGTGGTCCTACAGTTCGATATGTCGGTGGTATTATTCCTGAACATGTTGCCTCTATGACCACTGTTGCTGGTGTAAACAAAGGCTCACCCATGGCAGATTTTATTTTAAAAGCGGAAGGGACTACTGGCTTAGCTCTCGTAGAAAGTGCTGTCAATTTTCTGTCAGGTGCAATTGTTTGGGCTCAAGGATTAAATCCAAACTCTTACCCTCATGATGCTCTAGCTTCTGCAAAAAGTCTCTCTACACCTGGCTCAATTGCTTTTAATCAACGCTTCCCTGTTGGTATTGCGGCATCAGCTTGCGGTGAAGGCGCTTATAGCCAAAATGGTATGCAACTTTATTCCTTCACAGGAAACTCACCATTTAACACCGCCTTAGATGCTTCAGATTACATCATGAAAGTTTCTTCTGCGATTGTCGGTCAAGAAGGTGCCAATGATGGATTGGTTCCTGTATGTAGTGCTCGCTTTGGTAAAACGATTCGTGATAACTACAATTGGAATCATTTAGATGAAGTGAATCAATTATTGGGGATTCGTGGTCTATTCTCTCAAGACCCTGTGCAAGTCTATCGTGAGCATGCGAACCGTTTAAAACAACAAGGTTTATGATTTTAAAATCATGCCGATTAAACTAAATGAATAAATGCCACCACACTAGGTGGCATTTTTCCGACCAGTAATCATTAACTTTAATTCAACGATCTTCCTTATCTTATTATTGAATTGGTAGTAAGTATTTGTTTTATGAGTAGATAAAAATTAACAACAGACAACTAGCAATAAAACTCGTTCAATTCACCACATTGTATATTTTTTAAAAATTTTCATACTCGATCAATGCACCTCATTTATTAGATTAGTTTGACCATCTGGATGGTTAAGGTTTTTTATAAAGGATAAAACAATGAAAATAAAATTATTCATTCTTAGCATGATGACGACATTCGCCATCGTTCATACTTAGGCACAGGTACAGGCACAGGCACAGGCCACTCAAGCACTATAAATCAGGCCCAATTATATTTAATCGAATTATGCTCAGATCAAATATCTCACCTATTTACACATGGGATATTCGGTTTCATTTGACTCGGCACTGAATCTTTAAGCATGGACTATTGGTATCAGATTTTGCCTGATCTTGTTTGCAATGGTGATAGCGAGTTCAATTTAATTGGTCATAATCATAGGGCAAATAGCATGCGTTATGCTGCTGGTGTAATGCCAGAGCACATTGCTTTAGTCATGATTATTTCAAGTGCAAATAAAGGTGCCAAATTGCAAATACGCTTGAAGGTGTCTGGTCGATGGTATTTTAGAAAAATAGCACGCGCAATCTTTGATTTATTGGTTTCACCTGTGCATTGATCAATAATAAAGGCAACAATAGTGGAGTAGTCGCACGTTGTGATACACGTTTCGGTAAAGTGATTAAAGATAATTACACTTGGAATCACTTTGATGAGATGAAGCACTTTTGGGGTATCCGCAGTTTGTGTTCAGCAAATCCTGTTCGAGTGTACCGTCAATATGCGAATCGTTTAAAAACCAAAGATTATAAAATTTAATCAAAAAAAAATGCGCCGATAGGCGCATTTTTTAACTCGTCATAAAACTTAACTTTAGCCTAAACTTAAGAAGCTTTAACTTTACGAGCTGGTAATTTTTCGCGGATACGCGCAGCTTTACCAGACAATTCACGTAGGTAGTAAAGTTTCGCACGGCGAACTGCACCACGACGTTTCACTTCAACTTTAGCAACGATTGGAGAATGTGTTTGGAAAACACGTTCAACACCAACACCGCTAGAAATTTTACGTACTGTGAACGCAGAGTTGATACCACGATTTTTAATCGCAATGACAACACCTTCAAAAGCCTGAAGACGCTCACGGTCGCCCTCTTTAACTTTTACAGAAACGATAACAGTGTCACCTGGCGCAAACGCAGGAAGATCTGTTCTTAATTGTGCATTTTCAACTGCTTGAACTAAAGGATGCTTACCGCTCATGGGGTATCTCCGATATTGCGGTTCAGAAGAGGTCTGATGTCCGCGGGGTATAGAGGCTAAAGCGCATGTTACCCGTTTAACTTTCTCTTTATGCTTGACCACTTCAATGCATAAAAAGCCGATTTAAAGAATATTTAAAAAAATTTAAATATCCGAATCCTTGAGCCATTTTTTTTGCTGCTTGGTCAACTCGACTTGTTCCACCAACTCTGGGCGGCGCTCAAGTGTACGCTGATAGCGTTGCAAAAACCGCCATTTTTCAATATTTGCATGATGACCTGATTTAAGTACTTCAGGCACATCCAAACCTTCAAAATGATCTGGCTTTGTATATTGTGGGCAATCTAATAGACCATCCACAAATGAGTCTTGTACGTGTGATTGCTCATCGGACATAGCATTCGGAAGTCTCCGAATAATACTGTCTAATAAAACCATCGCAGGGAGTTCACCGCCAGAAAGTACATAATCCCCAATTGACCATTCCTGATCAACGTATTGCTGGATTAAGCGCTCATCGACACCTTCATAACGTCCACACAGTACAATCAATCCATCATATTCGACAAAATCTTTGACTGCAGTTTCGTTTAAGGTCTTTCCTTGTGGAGACATATACACCACAGGAACGTTCACTATACCTGCTTGCGTCGCAAGCTCTTTGGCATGTTGGATTGCTTGAGACAAAGGCTCAGCCATCATCACCATACCTGGACCACCACCAAATGGACGTTCATCCACTCTTTTGTAGTTGCCCTCAGCATAATCGCGAGGATTAATACAATGGACTTGTATCAAATCACGTTTTGCTGCACGCCCGCTAATACCATAGGCTGTAATCGCTTCAAACATTTCAGGAAAAAGCGTAATCACTGCAAAAAACATCGCAGATTCCTCTATTTTCGAAATGCATTAATCCTTAAAGGATTAGTAATCTACGCCCCAATTAACGTAAATACGACCAGCTTCTAGATCAACACGCTGTACCACATCTTTATGCCATGGAATCATACGCTCTTCAGCATCAACGCTCTCTGGTGTTGCGTGAACCACCATCACATCGTTGGCACCTGTCTCAAACATTTCATGGATTTTACCGAGATTTACTTCTTGTTCAGCTTCATCCAAACCTAACACTGTTAAGCCTTTCAAATCTGACCAGTAGAACTCATCCATTCCTGCTTTCGGAATTTGCGTTTTTGAAATCCATACATCAGTTCCAACCAAGCTATCTGCCCCGGTGCGATCAATTACACCTTTGAGCGAAACAACCAAGCCTTTACCATGCGGTTTCCAACGTTTTACATCGACACTTTGCCAACCTTCTTTAGTCTCAATATACCAAGGAAGATAATCAAAGATGTTGCTCATAGGTTCTGTATTAGAATAGATCCAGAGCCACCCATTTAATCCATATGCTGAACGTAACTGTCCAATCTGAATACGATCTTCGGGAACATTCTGTGTTGGTTTCATGGGCTACCTACTACTTAATTTAAAATTATGCAGCAACTGCAGCTTTCTTAGCTTGATTAGCTAAAGAAGCAACACGTTCAGACGGTTGAGCGCCTTGAGCAACCCAATGAGCAAAACGTTCAGTATCTAAACGAACTTTTTCTGCTTTACCTTGAGCTGTAGGGTTGAAGAAACCAATACGTTCGATGAAACGACCGTCACGTGCATTACGGCTATCAGTCACAATGATTTGATAGAACGGACGTTTTTTAGCACCACCGCGTGCAAGACGAATTACAACCATGATAGAACCTTATAGTTTTTACGGATTATCTGTGTATCGACCATCGATACATTTCAAACCCCTTTCATAGAGGGCGGTATTTTACTTTAAATTCTAAAAAAGGGGAAGAATAAATATGCGCTGTCCACAGTTTTGAATTTAGTCCCAAGTTGAAGCATTGGAAAGCTCAATACAACTCGAACTACCTTTGCTCCAATAGCGATTTCCATCACTATTTAAACAGATCCATCCATTGTCTTTTTGCATGGATGTAGTTTTAGGTTTCGCCACTAACTCCCAGTAGGTCGGCGTTAACTGATTAAAAGATACATCATACAAAGGTTGATCTTTAGGGACCGTTGTTGCGCCATACAATGTATTGATATCAGCGCCACTATATGAACTGTTCATCGCTTTATATGCATTCATTTTTTGAGCAATTTCAATCAGTTCAGCTTGTGCATTAGCCCGCATCGTCTTTTGACGATAGGACGTGTAGGATGGGTAAGCAATTGCAACTAAAATTGCAACAATAACCACGACAATCATTAGCTCAATCAATGTGAATCCTTTGTTTACCATAATTCAGCCCCCTCTTCCGCTGTACCACAACTGGTATAAGTGACTTTCGTTAAATCCTCTTTATTCATACAACGCATACCAAGACTGTTAATTAAAATATTGTAGTTCCCTACTTTTTTAGTCTCTGCCTTAATTGCCCACTGATTTCCGACAGCAAATAAGTCCTGCATTGTGGCACTATCGAAATTCACCGTCTGAGTAAGAAGTCCTGTCTTCACTTGCGCCCCCTGAGCGGTTTTGTTCCCATCTTCATCCACTTTAAACTCATCGACCGAATAAAAACCGATCACCGTTAATTCATAATTTGGGTCAGCCACGTTTAACGGAAGCTGAACTTTCTGCTGGGCAACATTCACCGCAGAAGACAAGACTCCAGCTTGATCTTTGTAAAAATGTGAGATATCGAAGCCTTTATAACTAAAATTTTTTGCCTTATGTCGCTCTAGTTGATCCGCTAGCTTTAACATTTCTTGTTGAGCTTGCGCTAAATGCCCTTTACGGATATAACTTTGATAACTGGGTATAGCGATGGCGAGTAAAATTGAAGTCACCACCACCACCACCATTAATTCAATCAAAGTAAAACCTGATTGTGTCCGATTGTCGTTTAAATAGGTCATTGAATTATTCCTTCACGGCATAATGTTCGTACCAACGATGCGGAATGAATTTCAATGCACCTCCAGCAGCAATAAAACGTTTGCCTGGTTCAGGGCAGTCAGTACCCTCACACTTCATGTTTTCAGCACGTGTCGGGTCAGGAATAATAATGCCCTTATTTCCATCGCTTGAACTATTCATTGGTCCTACATTTAGTCCAACGATACCGGAGCCTAAGTTATATTTATAATTGGCTTGTTCTTGGCACACACCACTTGGTAAGCAGATTCTTTGAGTAAAGGTTTGACCTTTTACACCTGCACCGCAGGTTTCTGTTGAACCATCTTCAGAAGCATCATAGACCGTGACATATAAGTTTCCTTCCATTGCCACTAATGGTGACAAACCTTTAATCACACCTGCACTTTCAGTTCCATTTTCAAAGTTTTTATCAAATTTGTAATACCATCCGCCCCAACCATTAACAGGGTTAATTATCGCACCTAAACGAGTCGTTGCATTCTTGGCATTCACCAGCGTACTGAGTGGCATAAGTTGGGTTAAACTCGGTGTTGTTACTTGAGTGCTTAAAGTTTTATCTTTTGTCGTGACTGAAGGATAGTAAACACCTGAAGGATGGATGTCATACTCATAAATTGCGAATACCCCATCCATTTGTAAACCCGTTGAAGTTTTATGTTGGGTCGAAGCGGTTGTACCTAGTAAAGGTGAACTTTTGTTTCCGGAAACAAATGTCACCATCACAATATTTCCACCTTCAACATAACGCGTTCCTGATGGTGTCATCCCATTTGCACTATGATGAGCAGTAAACATAGGAGAATAATAGAATCGCTGACTGGTTCCATCGGTTTGATGCAGATTTAAAATTCGTGTGACTTGTGGATCGAATACAGGCTGTCCATCTTGAATTTTATTTAAATCAATACGAAATGCTTGACCTGCCAAATCACCAAAGTACAAATGATCCACAATACCGTCATTATTGCGATCTACAGTTTTAATATCTGATACCACACTGAATTTTAAATCATCATTTTGGGTATGCTCCTCGGCATCGTGTAGCGTAACCTCTTCGGGAGCATCCGTGAATGTAGAGTGGTTCGTTTTACTTGCGTACCACAGTAAATCACCGTTATCTGCATCGAACATATAAACGCCTGAACCGATTTCATTAGTCTGTTCATAATTATAGTCTTCATAACCTGCATATCCGTTACGGACACGGGCGCCGTCATATAGACCATCACCATGTTCTCCGCCAGCATCGTAGCCACCACCGACAAACATCACCAGTTTACGTTCGCCATTCCAGTTCACATAATCCAGTTTCGGCTTTGACCAACTTTGTCCCATCTTGGCGATGGCAGGATAAATTTTCGAAACGGTAGTCATTACCCCATCTTTCTTGGCCGACTTATGCACAGACCCCGTATCTGGATCAATATGAAATTTAATCTTAGGCTTATAACTCGCTGAATCGTCTAAATCAGTCAGGTCTAAAGCATAGTAACTACGTCCACCCATACGCAAACCACCGTAAACCCACTGCTTTCCTTCCAAGTTTTCTTTTTCATCCGGACTTCCGCCCGTAACATCGCGAAGCACGCCATCGACCGTTAAGGTTCCATCGGCTTTACTGACATAAACTGTATGTGCTGTCCATTCACCATCAACGCCATAGTACAGCGCATTTTTTCCGTAGTCCCAAGTTCCAGCATTGTACTTAAACAGTTCATATTGCTTTTCGGCCATTTCTTTCGGCAAAAACGCAAATTTTTCCTCACCCGACTCTGCATCCACTATATGCAGTAAACCCTGCGTTGTGCCAAATAACACATAGTCTTTACGATTTGCAGTATCAATGACAACATTGCTACCCTCTTGTTTGGCAACAGCCTGACCTTCTTGAGTCAATAAAATAGGAAGCGAATGTAAAATACTGCCCATTTGACGCATGCCCGCAGTGACATTGGTTAAATCTTGAGTAGCATCACTAATGTTATAACCAAGCAACCCCATCAATCCTTTGATTCGATTCGCATCATCAGTTTTAGTACTCTCAGCGGTCGTGTATTCGTGTGTGATTCTGCTTAATGCTAAATTTTGTCCGATGCCATTTTCAGGATCATAAGCGTAATCCGTTACGATATTACGCCCTGTTATCTTTTCATCTTCTTTCGCAGTTCCAAGTGTAAGCTTTGCTAAAACGCCATATTTTGCATAGACCGGTAAGTTTTCATTGGGTGCCTCACCGCCCCAGATATCTTTAAAATCTTGTAAACGGCTTTTTTTGTCCACTTCAACGACAACACGTTTAGTTCCCTCATCATCTGCAAAGATCCCATTATTGACCACATGGTATTTTTTAAGATTGCCGAACCAAAGTTGCTGTTTAGCATCATCATCAACTTTAGGTTCAAACTGAGGGAAATAAGAATAGGGTTGAATAATTTCAGGGTTTAAAGCATCTAAAGGAATAGTGGATGAACCTGTACTGATACTTGGAATTGCCCCGCTAACTTTACCGATAAAATCATTTAAGCTTTTTACAATTTCTTCAGACTCTTTAGCTGCAATGAATCCTCCTTTACCATAATATCCACCATTTTCTTCTGATAACCCCCAATCATATGCGTTTTGGGCATCCTTATTCATTGAGGAATAATCTCCATCAAAAACGCTTCCAAAGCCTACAACTGCTGTTAAAACTTCACGTTTCGCTTCTTGTACTTTTAATGCATTCTTGATCACTTCTGTATCATTTAAGGACTTTGAAAATGAACCAATTGCTTTCCAATCTGACTTAGCATACACAGGGTTCCTATTTGTCCCCAAATTAACACCTTCATTTTCACCACCAAATAATCCACTATCGAAATTATAGTCAGTACTCATATTGAGTGCATTTTTCATTAGTGTAGCAGTATTAGTTGTCTGTAATGTTTGTGGCTGACCATCTGTTAGAAAGTAAATTCCTTGACCACTACATTCTGCTGCACTTGGTGATTTATCTAGCGGAGAAACATAATTAGAACCAACCACCAAAGAACTATTTGCTGCTTTTGACAAATTAATTCCGCTATATTCTCCAATACCAGTAGTAGTACCTAAAAGATATGCTGCTGCTTCTGCATAGGCTGCCGAAGTGGGTGTGCCGCCCGTACCCTTAAAATTTGAATCTCTAATTAAAGATAATACTTTAGCTCTTTGAGGTGAACCTATCTCTCCCCAAGTTGCTGCAGGAATTCTTATATATCCCCTTTTATTATTTTCACTTCCATTTACATATGGATACGTGCCTATTCCAATTTTGACATCAGACTTAATTCCTTCTTGTGAGTTTTCATTATAAACAGGCATCGTAGCTAAAGCATATAAAGCATCCTTTAAACGAGACATCCGATCAAAATATTTTGTTGAGTTCTTAATAGCTATCTTTGAATGGAATTCTTTACTACTATAATTAGTTTTTTCAAAGCCTCCTGTATCAGGGACTTTGTTTACTAATGAAAAGCAATTACTATTACTATTAACGGTTCCTTTTAAACAAGAGTACCATTTACCATTTTGTTTATAATGATAATAAATTGGCAAGTTACTACCACTAGAAAAATAACAATATCTTTTTGTATAACCATTCTCTGTTAAATGACCATATGATATTGACCTTTCTCTTTCCAAACCTTCTGGTAAATCACATGCACTTTTTCCTACTCCAAAATCATTTGCACTCAGATCCATACTGCCAGATGTGTCTAACATCATTACTACAACACCTGAGCTCTTTGAAGCGTCTGGTTTTGTATAAATTTCTATATCACTGGCAAAACTAGATGCACTTTGTAGAAAGAGGAATGAGATTGCACTTGCTAAAGTGCCAACTTTAAACTGCGCTAAACCTGACCGTGCTTTCTGATGACGGTGTGATTGCTGATTGTTGTAGTCCATATTCATCCCCCTATGACGTTGCTTTTAAAGAACGTAAGCTATATTCCATATGCTGGGTGCTATAAGGAACGTTATGATTGGCAAGACAATCTGTGACTGTATCGTTGTCTATAATCGGATCTTTAAAGCTGGTGAAATTTTTTAAACAGCTATTTAAGGTCACCACACTTACATTGCTTAAATGTGGTAATAACGAAGTTGATGTAATAACAACTCGTTGAATGCCGGTACTTTTTGAACTTTCTTTATCATCACCATCCATAAAATGCTCCCAGTCATTTGAAGTCGATGCAGCTCTAACACTCACTTGTGTGATCACAGCTTCACGCCCACTGGTGTAGTCCCCGCGTGTGGTTTGACAAAATCCATTTTGACCCAACTCTGAATTGACAATTTTATTGCCTTGCCAGTACACCGCACTGGCCAATCGACTGCCTGCAAAGTTATCGTCCACAGAACCACGTATACAAAAGACTAATTCTTTACCTTTATTTTCAGGACGTAACACATAGGCAAGCAGGCCATCTCCAATACGCATTTGAGCAAATGCCAGAGCGTTGCTAGTTTTATTTTCCAATTGATAAAACACTGAGTCACTGTTTTGCATGAGCAAGGATTGGGCTTGTGCATTGGTCGATATATTCAATGTGGTCATACTCGAACGAATTGCCCATGTTCCAGCCAAAGCAATGACCACCAACATGGCAAGAACCACAATTAAAGTCGCACCTGATTGTTTGTGACGAAAATTTCGATGAGCTATCATTTTGCCACCCCAAATCCATTTCTTAACGCAATTGTTTGAGTCATGATCTGACGCATATAGAACTGATTACTGGCATCCTCAGCAAGCTTCGCTGTGACGTGCAACAATTCATAATTTTTATCTTTATTAAATAAATTGTTTTCTTTGACTCTTTGCGTTGATCGAACAAGCACACCCAATTTAACTGAAACCACTTGAGGCTTTGGCATTGAAGTGATGGCGTTATAATTTTCAATAGGAATGTAACCAAAGCAACTCATACGCCCGTCAGCAACCTGAGAAGCTGTACAGGTATCCTGAGCCACACCGAGTAATACGGAGAAGTGTTCAATGCGTGGAATTAAAATTTGCCCATCACCGCTAAAGTCAATTTCTGTAGGTGTAGTTCCTGCATAGGTAAACGCTTTACATGCCAATGCATAAGGTTGATTTGGCTCATTTTCCGCTTGAACTTTTAGGACGTGATATTTTTGAATTACATAACTATTTACAGGAATCTGTTTTCCTTCACAGTCAAACTGTCCTTCTGAGACATTGCGGTATTGAATCACTAAGCGATCACTTTTTTGTCCTGATAAATTGGAACTATCATCAACTTTACCCGCAGATAAAATTTCACCCTCAACATCAAGATCCAGCGTTGTTGTGGCCTGTCCTGCATCGTTTAGAACATAGTTATTAGAAATATTTTGTGGCGTAAAGACAATGCCGCCATGTAGTACCTGATCATTAATCATGCTTTCACTAGCATTTAAATTACTTAACCTGACATCACGCATGATGGACTCTAATCCAAATAATGCATCACTTTGAATATTCGAATAAGCTTGTTGATCAGATACCCCTCGCTGACCAGAAATAGCAAGTTGAATGGCAATTCCACTCACAATCAAGCCTAAGGTTAAAGCAACCATTAACTCCAGCAAGGTAAAGCCAGCCTGATTCAGCAACGGCGATCTTTGTATATTTTGCATTAGAACGCCTCCATAACCAAACATTGGCTATTCGGTACATATGTCCCCGTACTGCTCACACATGCATCCAAGTTACTACTGATATCTGTTTTGCCCCATGCAATATAAATGCATTGAATCGAACTGCCTTTGCAAGTATTGAGCTTGACGGTATGCCCATATGATTCCGCTTTTTGATGAATTTCCCATGCATCAGAACTTGCCATTTGGGTCTCATTACAACCTGGAACATAATTCGCAGTGGGAGTGGCGTAACATGTAGTTGTTTGTGTTTTTGTATTGACCGCAGTTTTATAGGCTTCGAAAGCCGTACGATTAATACGCATGCGCTCTGCTAAATCACGTGCAATATTCATCGCAATGGTCCGATCATTTGCTTCGATAGCAGCACTATTTGCTCGAAGCTGTAATGCTGAATAACCCAATACACCAATTGCCAACAAAAGTAATGCTACCAATACTTCAATTAAACCCACACCTCTTTGTGTATATTGACTCCTCATGAACAAACTCCTGATGCAATATTCGAGACGGTGCCGTTTACAGATAGCTCAACCGTTTTACTTCGATGAAGTTTGGTGTTGCATAAAGTAAATTTGAGAGGCAAGAGCACAACAAGTTCGGTTGGGTTTTCAGCAGGATTCGTTGAACCTTCTGGAGGCGCTACATAATCAGGATTAGGGATGGTTTTTTTACGTTGTTGTACTTGACCAATGGGTGAAATCACCACATCTGAAAAATCGACATCATTGGCAGTTGCATCCAATTGAATCGATTGGTGTTTAGGTATCCAATAGAATGTTGTTGCTGAGTTTACCCCTGATGTGAACTTAATCATCATTTGCTTGCGTGTCGTGGTTGCTTTAGCACGTGCATCTGTAAGTACATAAGACAATTCACGTGCAGAATGATCTAACTTACGCTGTTCGATTAAATCCCCAAATTGAGGTGCTGCCATCATTGCAATAACAACAAAAACCATAATTGAAACCATGAGTTCAATTAAGGTAAATCCCTTTTGAATGTGCACAAGTTTCCCCCAAACTTATTAACACCCCCACAATATCACTGCTATAAAATATGATTCAATCTAGATAACGATAAAATGTATTATTTATCAGATAATTAAAAATAATTATTCTTGATTTATATACATGGTTATCATTTTGTTTTTAAAATAGGATAGATATGGCATTTTATAAAAATAATCATGATTTATAAATTTTGAATTGTTTTGAATATTGATTTAATTAATTCTTCATAATAAAAAAAAGCCAATAGAAAATATTGGCTTTCCCATTATGAGCATTTATATTTCACAAATTACCATGTTTCCGTACATTGGTCTGGTGCAATAGGCTAACCTGTTTCATCTATTGATGGTATCGCCTTAGCAGAATCATTGTCCTTATACCAACACCTGATCTGACCAGAACTGATCAAAATAGCTCCTGTACTTTTTTGTCTACCGCTTAGATTCGGTCTCACCACTAAAACCTAAGTTTGCGTATTTGCTTGATCAGAAGTTAAAACAATACCATTTCCATCCGTCAAGCTGATCTGATAATTTGCTGGGCTGATGCTGGAAAATCACTCTCTCCAAACTGAGTTAATGTTGCATTCACATAAGATTGATCTGCCAATTTATAATTTTCTAACCGATGGCTAGGTTCCATCAAATGTGTTTGGATTTGGACACGATTTGTATGCTGAACATCGCATAAATAGCTCGGATAAACAAGAATCGCAATACAGCCACTGCGATCATCAACTCGATCAGCATAAACCCGTATAGCCAAATATGAAACATAAGCTACATCATCTTAAATACGATATCCAGAGCTTCCTGAATGGTTTTATTGTTCTGAGCAATGATGTGCCTGACTTTACTTTTTAAGACAGACCATGCTTTTTCAATAGGATTGAGGTCGGGACTATACGCAGGTAGATAAACGATTCTTGTCTTATATTTTGCTGCTCAATCATCAATCGCTTGACCTTTATGAATTGAGGCATTATCGAGAATCAGCAAATAATTTTTAGTCTGAATATCCTTTTCCTGTAAGTCCTTTAACAAATACTCCAACCAACACAGAAAAATACTCCG
>NZ_JCAKMZ010000029.1:0-48656 GCF_059515865.1 Acinetobacter sp. CY73
GTAAGCGTCCGCTGAACCCCACTTTTCTTATTTGCTCAATATCCCGATAGTGTCCATTATTTATTAAATGGACATTATGTTTATGGCCTTAGACACTTTTATAGACACTGAACAAACGACAGAAAGAACCCGCAGAATCTTCGCAGCTGAGTTTAAACAGTACCTGGTCGAGCTTTGCCAGCAGCCAGATACGTCAGTAGCTAAGGTTGCAATGCAACATCAGATCAATGCCAATCTGCTGCATAAATGGATTCGCCAGTCCAGATCAATGCCCCCTGCATTAAAAAGCCCATCCAGTCCACAGACCGACTTTCTTCCCATCATTCTTCACCCGACTCCAGTCAGACAAGAAGCACCTCCGCCACCTGTGCCAGAGAAGAATGCTGTCGCTCATATCAGGATTCCATTGCATAAGGAACAAGGTTCCGCACGGGATCAGATGATCGAGATCGACTGGCCGGTGGAATCGGCAAAGGAATTACTGCCTTTAATTCAGGGCTTGATCAAATGATCCGTATCGATGAAATCTGGCTTGCTACCCAGCCGATGGATATGCGTGCAGGTATGGATACTGCCATGGCTCAGGTGCTGAGAGCATTTGGCTATATCAAACCACACTGCGCCTACCTGTTCTGTAATAAACGTGGCCATCGCATGAAAGTACTGGTGCATGATGGACTGGGCATCTGGCTGTGTGCCCGGCGGTTGGAACAGGGCAAATTTCACTGGGCTCAGGTTCACCAGGGTGAAACCGTGGCGATCAGCCCGGAACAGTTACAGGCGTTAATTCAGGGTCTGCCCTGGCAGAGAATCGGCTTACAGCAGGTGGTGAATATGCTCTAAACCAAGCTCATCCATTCTGCTATTCTCCAAACGTTTTATTTACACATATTCATGATCTCAGCCATACTGCGGTCATGAATACGCTGCCTGATTTAAGCCAACTGACCCATGAACAACTGCTGGAATTTACCCGGCAGTTGGCGCTGCAGCATCAACAACTCGCAGAAGATAAACAACAATTAGATGCCAAAGTTCAACATCTTGAAGTCACGAATCAACATCTTTCCATTCTTAATCAAAAATACGAGCATGAGCTTGCGCTATTTAAACAGCATAAATTCGGCAGTAAAAACGAACATCTAAGCGCAAAACAAATCCATCTATGGGACGAAGCGGTCGAAGAAGATATTGCTGCGGTTGATCTGGAACTGGAACGGCTGAATGCAGATAAAACCAATGCAGCTGCGCAGAAAGCCCCAGTCAACAAACCTAAACGTCGACCACTGCCAGATCACCTGCCAACCCTCCGTATTGAGCATGAACCTGCATCAACCCAATGTGCTTGTGGCTGCACCTTGCGTCGTATTGGCGAAGATATCAGTGAAAAACTGAATTTCAGACCGGCACAGTTCTATAAGGAACAGCATGTGCGTGGCAAATGGGTGTGTGATCAATGTGACACACTGACCCAACAAGCAATGCCGGCCTATGTGATTGAGAAAGGAATCGCTGCACCTGAACTGCTTAGCCATGTACTGGTGTCTAAATATGCCGATCATTTACCACTGTACCGTCAACGTCAAATCTTTCTACGCGCAGGTGTTGATCTGTCCAGATCAACCTTATCTGACTGGATAGGTCGCTGTGGTGTAGAGTTAGAAGGCCTAACCGATGCATTAAGGAAGGTGATCCTACAGCAAGCGGTGATTCATGCAGATGAAACACCTGTCACCATCATGCGGATGGATGATAAAGATAAAAAACCGAAGAAAGGTTATGTCTGGGCTTATGCAACAACTCAATATAATCCAATTCAAGCCGTGATTTATGACTTTCAGGATAGCCGTTCAGGTCAGCATGCTGAAGAGTTCCTGAAAGGCTGGCAGGGTCATCTGGTCTGTGATGATTACAGTGGCTACAAAGCACGCTTTAGATCAGGTCAGGTCATTGAGGTGGGCTGCATGGCGCATGCACGTCGTAAATTCCATGAGTTGCATGTGACTGGAAAAAGTCCGATTGCAGAACAGGCTTTGTTCTTGATTCAGAAGCTCTATGCGATAGAGGCTGAAATAAGAAAAAATACCGACGGTACAGCAGAACAACGCTATAAGTACCGGCAACAGTATAGTCAAGCTGTTATGCAGCAACTGTATGAATGGCTGACACAACATCAACTTGCAGTACCCTTAAGCTCTGCAACTGCTAAAGCCATCAATTACAGCCTAAAACGTTGGGAAGCCTTAAGCCGTTATCTGGATGATGGCAATCTACCTATTTGCAATAATTGGGCAGAGAATCAAATGCGGCCTTGGGCTTTGGGGCGTAAGAACTGGTTATTTGCAGGTTCGCTGCGCAGTGGTCAGCGAGCGGCAAATATCATGACTTTAATCCAGTCAGCAAAACTGAATGGGCTGGATCCGTATGCCTATTTAAGTGATGTGCTGAAAAGGTTGCCGACACATAAAGTGACTCAAATAGAAGAATTACTGCCACACCGCTGGAAACCTGAACCCCGTTAAAACATAGCAATGGGGTTCAGCGGATGTTTACAGTCATTGTAATAGCAGAGTTTTTACTTGTAAAAATGATTACCTTGGTGAGTACCTTTTAATTTTTTATAAGTTTAGTTAAAACAATTGGATATATGTATACATTGATCCCGACCCTCGGAATAAAAGCTATTGTAATGAATATTTATTTGTATCACTGTGTGTATCACAAAATTTTTTATTTTGTAAAAATACTTTAAAAACAATAAATTATATGTTTATTTGGTAGTGCTTATAACTACTAAATATCGATCAAAATTTGTTTATTTAAAAACCCTCATTTTGAGGGTTTTTTAAACTAGCTGTTATCCAGAAATATACTGTTGCAACTGCTCAATCAGTTTTCGTTGATCTTCCATGGTTGCTTTAACCAAATCACCAATAGAAATAATTCCCACTAGGATGTCATTTTCAACAACGGGTAAGTGACGAATGTGCTTATCGGTCATTAATTCTAAGCACTCATCCACTGTATGGCTGCGAGTTACACAAAGCACCTGAGAAGTCATAATTTCAGCAACAGTCGTATGATCTGAGGTGCGTTGCATTAATGCAATTTTACGCGTGTAGTCGCGTTCAGATAAAATACCGACCACCTTGTTCGCATTCGTCACGATCACTGCGCCAATCCCTTTATTTCCCATAAGTGTAATCGCTTCGAGTACCGTCGCTGTAGGAGAAATGGTCGAAGTTTCTATGTTGGCTTTTGCTTGAAGAACTTGGGCTACTGTTGTCATGATTCCCTCACTTGTCTTTATACTTTCTATATTTTTAAATTAACTGATTGTCGCTGAAATGCAATCACTAGATAGATTTGATAAATTTAATCATAACATTCTATATTGTATGTATATGATTAGCCTTTGCTCAAATACATCCTTGAATATACATCCAAATTAACATGAATTAAATTGGATTTATCTGAACGGAATGGTCAAAAAAGAATAAGCGCATATGTTCAGTGGTCAGTTTAAAACGTTTAGACTTTTGACTAAATAGGGTGGGAGATACTTTAAATCGAGTTAAGGTGGGTAAGAGTGAATCTTCAAAATCAGCAGGTGTAATTTTTTTAGGAATATAGTGAGGCCAATGCTTTTTTGCATACTGATAGGCATGTAGGGAACTGAGCCAGAATGGGAAAATGTATTCTTTGTGATCTTGTTTGATCGCCCAACCTTGGAGTTTGGGATTGTATAGTCCCCATAACACGCCACAGTACATCATGGTTTTTAGTATTGAAATCTTTAAAATATAATCTTTAGCTACTGGATTAAGCTTTATATATTTCTTCATGTTCTTGGGTCAGATCAATTAACTTCATCTTTATTATTTTAATGCTTATTTCTTAAAGTTTAGTTGCATTCATATTTCTAATCGTAAGTAATTATGATTGGGAAAGACCCAAATGGTTTTATCTATTATTTTGAGTAACAGGTATAAAAAAACGCCACCTAGGTGACGTTTTATCATGCTTGCATGGTAGCCATTTGTTGCCAGTACTGTGCTTTTAAAGAATCACGTTCTACACGAAATCCTTGGATATAGAGTTCCGCAAGAAACATTGCTGCTTTACCATGACCTGCACGAGCTGCATGCTCAAGTTCATCAATCGCATTTGAAAAATTCATTTCAAATTGAATCGTATTTACAGCATTCGCATATAGATTCTCTAGATCTTGCTGAGAGAATTGTTTAATCATATTAAACTCCTATTTTCTAATTATGATTGTCTTACTACTTTGCTTTGAACGCTGATATACATTTATAACGTTCATTTTTTACAACTTTATCGACTTATTTCTTTGCTTACAGTTTTCAATCTACGCCAAAACACTTTGATTTTACCAACAATAATGACGACTTTCTTTGCTACTTTTCACATCTATCTAAACATCTAAACAACGTTCACTTCAACTATACATTAACGCTTTTGACCTATTGGTCTAAAATCAATATATATAAATATTGTTAAACTAATATTACAATTCAGTTCACTTGTCAACTAGTTGAAATTAATATTTGTATACATATTTAGTTGTATGTACGAATTTTAATCTTGAATATTAAGGTTTATGATGAAGGGACAGGTAAAAGGAGTATATAAAATGACAAACACAATAGATGGATTTAATTTGGATGTTCCGCCAGTACAATCCCAAGTGGTTGCTCTGGCTCAATTTCACCGTAAACAATTAGATGATGCTATTTTTCATCAAGAAATTCACTTGGGAAAATATTGTCTTTCTCAACGTAAACGGATCTTTGATTTTACTCGACAGCTTGCACCTGAGCAGAAAGCAGAATTCTATCAATATTATGATGGAGAGTTGAAAAGAATTGCTGATGATGATGAGCTACATCCACCGCATTCAGAAGGTGGATTGGGTGTATTCACAATTTTCTTGGCTTTAGGCATTATAGCGTTAATTTTGTACTTTGCAGTGATTCGTTCTATGGTGAATTAACAGGTAAATCAGACTTAAAGAATGAGATAAAAAACTTATCTCATTCTTAATTTTCATATTATGCCTTTTTAGATTCGACACTTTTAAGAAATTTATTTTGCGTATTTGGCATCATCGCATTCAAATGATTAACGTTACATTTTTCTCAATATTTACGAATATTGAATAGCCAATTCTATGAGTCATTAGAAATAGTAGGCGGATTTAAACATGAGGTGCGACAGTTCTGAAAGCTTGATGATAATCAACAAGCTGAGTAAATTTCTCTAATGGTGTTAACCAATCTAAAGCTTTTCTTGGTCGGGTGTTCAATGACATTGCCACTTGATTTAAATATTGCTGATCTGCCTGATTTAAATCAATACCCTTTGGTAAGTACTGCCTAATTAGCCCGTTCATATTTTCGCATGTACCTTTTTGCCAAGGTGAGTGTGGATCACAAAAATAAACTTCGAGCCCTAAATCCTGCTCAAGTATTCTATGTTCGCTCATTTCCCGCCCACGGTCATAAGTCAGTGTTTTTCTGAGTTCAGGGGGTAAATATTTTAATGCTTCCGTTAAAGCCAAACGTACTGATTCTGCTTTTGCATCAGGTAGTGTTGCCAATATGCATAGTCGTGTATTACGCTCAATCAGTGTGGCTATTGCACTTTTATTATCTTTACCCTTGATTAAATCTGCTTCCCAATGTCCTGGTATTTTTCTTTCCTCAACCTCAGAAGGACGTTCATGAATTGTCTTAATCTCTTGTAATATTGAATCTTTTTTAGCTTCACCCTTTGCTCTACGCTTTTTATTTTCATGTCTAAGACAAGACAGTAAATCTTTCTTTAGTTCACCTTTAGGTAAGGCTCGAATGGTTGAATAAATGGTGGTATGACTGACAAGCATTGTACTATCCAAATCAGGAAACTGCTTTATGCGCTTTGATATTTGTTCAGGAGACCACAAACATCGTATAGCTTCAACAATAAATTTCCAAAGTACAGATTCGAGATTAACCTTACGATGTCCTCTTCTACGACGAGATAATGAAATCTGCGATGCGCTCGTAGCCCGATAAGGTTCACACGTCGTATTGCGTTTTAATTCACGATAAACCGTACTGTGATGCCTGTTAATTTGCTTGGCAAATGTCAGGGGTGAAAATTTTGACTTATTCATTTCAAGCATTAATGCTGTTCGTTCTTCAAAACTAAGATGTACATATGACAAGTTGACACTCCTTTACCCAATTAAATTGGGAACTGGTGTCGCACTTCAAGTTTTAGGCTGCCGTATTCCATATTTTAAGTAACTCCAGATTCATTTACGCTTAAAGCTTTTTTTTTCCTGCGAGCATGATTAAACTACTTTGAATTAGAGGTAGTACATGCTCCATATCAAAGATTATTTTCAAGGTTTAAAGTCTAAAGTTCAGGCTGAATATGTATTCAATGCTGTGATATTCAGTATTATTGTCGTTGTGATCAGTATTTCTTTTGTTGCTGCGCGTCATCCTGTGAGTTCTAAGCAATACTTTGAAATACAAAAACTTGCTCTGCAACAGTCATTTCCTCAAACTCAAAATATGGCACATTTGATGCTGATGCAGGACAGGATTTGCGTAGTTGATTTTTATCGTTTAATGCATGCGCAACATTATGAGTCCTCTCGTATCCAAACCTATCCTGCTGAAACTCAAGATAATCTAAACTAGATAGCAGAATTAGATAGTCATTCTAGAATGACTGGAATGGTAGCTAAACAATTCTTTAAATGAAGACTGCTTTTTTTATAATATGGGGTAGTCGTTAATTTTATTCGTTAATACGGTTCTTCAAATTTTGTTGAAGAACCAAGTTTAAATCATCTTGATTTAGCGTATTTGCAACAACCACTATCGTTAAGTTATCAGGATGCAGATGTTTTTTAACTGCGGACTGAAGTTGTTTTAAGGTTAAGCTATTTATTTTCTTCTGATAAATATTCAGATAATCGGTAGGTAAATCATAAAAAGCAATCGCCGCAATTTGGGCATTAATATTGGCATTGCTGCTAAATGACATCGGGTAAGCATACAACATGCCTTCTTTGGTTTCATTAAGCTGCTGTTGAGTGATGGGTTGAGTAACAAAATTGACAAGACTTTGATGTGCAACTTGGATACTTTCCATGAGCTTATCTTGCTGTGTTGAATAGCTTAAACTAAAGACACCAGCGACCTGTGTCGTCGTGAGCATACTTGAAGCACTATACGTTAAACCACGTTTAACCCTTAATTCTTTAGATAAAATCGAATTGAAACTATTGCCACCAAAGATGCGATTAGCAACCTCAAGCGCTACTCGATCTGGGTGATTTCTAGACACGCCTAAATGCCCCATGCTGATATACGCTTGGCTGGATTGGTGTGGAATAAAAGAAATATTGAAATCATCGTGCTCGATGGGTTCAGCAATAGATTGAACAGTTTTGCCTTGAGGAAGTGCTTTAGCGATCAGGTTTGAAATCTCAGTCGCTTTTGAAGCGCTGAGATCACCAGTGATTGCAATATTAGAGTTTTGGGCGACAAGGAGCTGATTACGAAATTGTTGTAATAGTTCAGGTGTGATCTTGCGAATGCTTGCATGTGTTCCCACACTTGGTTCGGCATAAGGATGTTTACCATAGAGCGCACGATAAAAACGAATATTCATTAATCGACTCGGGTTTTCTTGCACTTGTTTTTGACCTTGTTTGGTATTGCTAATGACTAAATTAAGTCCTGAATGATTAAAATTTGATGTTTGAATGACATGTAGAAGTAAATTAAGCGCTTTATTCAGCTTCTCAGGTTCAGATAACACTCTTAATCTCACAATAAACATATCGCGATGAGCGCTGACATTGACCTTTGCTCCTAAACTCTCAAAAGTATTATTGATTTGTTTAGCCGTATATTGATCTGTGCCTTCAAGTAATAATTTGGCTGCCATATTGGCTGTACCATATAGACCTTGACCTATAGCTTGATCTTGTGCTGAACCTGCATTAAACGTGAGTTGAATGTCAACGATAGGCAAATCATGCGTTTCGACAAATAGTGTTCTGACTTTAAGGGTATTATTGAGTTCTTGTACAAATGGTGTTTGAGCTTGTTGCACGCTTTTTAAGTTCTTTAAACTCTGTAGATTTTTAATCGACGTGATCGGGCTAAAATCAGGCGGTAATGATTCCTCACTGATCTGTTCAATATCCGCATGACTCACTTGATTAGATACAGAGAATAACAAAGCACATAGACTCAGTTTTAAGTTAAAAATAAGATGTTGAAGATTCATTCAACATCCTCACTAAACGTGTGCTTTTGATGATCCATCGTATTCATCCTTATATTTTCATTAGTGGTTGAGCTTTTACTTGTATTGAAAATTTCAAAGATACACTTCCATAAAGTACATTGATACCAGGTATTCTAAGCATCTATTTATGGGGTGGATTCAGGCATAAGATGCAAAACACTTAAATTTTCACGAACAAAATAAATATTGGCAATCCGTTTTAAATCTTCTGGAGTTACAGTTTGGTAGTGTTTTGGAAGTTGATCCAGTAAACGGAAATCAATGCCATTCACAGCCAATTGACCTATCATTTTTGCTTGACCTACGATGTCATCTTGACTGTAAACCAGATTAGACACGAAGTTGGATTTGATCCCCTCAAGTTCATCTACATTGACCAGTTCATTTTTAAACAGATCCATTTCTGCCTGAACGTTTTTTTGTGCTGTCTCTAAACTGACTCCTTCAGCAGGGATTGAAGAAATAAGAAATAAGCTATCGCCACGATTATAAGGATCATAGCTGACATTAATAGAACTCAAAACTTTGCGGTCTCGGACTAAACGGTCTTGCAGTCTGGATGAAATTCCACCATCGAGTAAGGATTGGATAATTGTAAGCGCATAAGCATCTTGAGGGTTTTTAGCGGTATTTAAAGATTTAACATTCCATGCCATATATAAATTTGGAATCTGTACGGGCATATTCATTTCTAGTTGCCGATAGCCTAGACGATCAAATTCCAGAACATCATTTCGTTGTGGTAAAACTCTTTTAGGAATAGCGCCAAAGTATTTTTCAACCTGTTTTAAAGTCGTCTCAGGATTGACATCACCGATAATTACTAAGGTTGCATTATTGGGTGTGTACCAACGTTGATACCAATCTTTGAGATCTTGGAGTTGGATATTATTTAAATTTTTCATCAAACCAATCACAGGCTGACGGTAATGACTGGTGGGATAAGCAATCCATTTAAATCTCTCAAAAGCTAGATTACGTGGATTATCATCCGTTCTTTGACGTCTTTCTTCCATCACCACTTTAATTTCAGGTTCAAAGTCTTGTTGTCGCAAGTGCAAATTCTGCATACGATCTGCTTCGAGTTCTAATGCCAGTGGAAAATATTGCTTTGGATAGAGTTGATAATAATTGGTGTAATTGGTCGAGGTGAAGGCATTTATACTGCCACCGAAATTTCGACTCAACCTAGTGAATTCATCATCGGGAACTTTTTTTGTGCCTTTAAACATCATGTGTTCAAGCACATGTGAAATCCCAAGCACATTGCCAGATTCATCAGCACTACCAACCCCATACCAAATTTGACTGAGTACGATGGGTGCACGATGATCCTCTCGAATGATGACACGTAATCCATTGGGTAGTGTGGCTTCAACAGTACTTCGAGAAACGTTTGATTGGTCTTGTGCTGTAGCGTTGGTTGAGATGAAGAACACACTAGAGAGTATGCAGACTTGGAATATAAAAGTTAAACAGCGAGCAGGGTATTCTGAACAAAAAAAAGTTTTTTGAGGTGTTAAAATACCCACATATTCTCCGAAACGTCTTAATTTTAGACTATTTTTAAGAAAGCGAAGCACGAATGCAAGTTAGTCTTGTTGCATTTTGGTTTGCTCGTTTAAAAGTGTCATTACAGCAAGAAATATATGTAATTTATGCTAAACTTATTTCTTTTAATCGCTATGCTTTTCAAGGAATCGGCATGCAAGAACAGCAAAATAAATTCTTGATTGATGCGGATATCGGTGATGATGACGTCACTTTACCGAGTTTGCCCGCCGTTAATGTGCCTATTATTGAAAATAATAAAGTAGCTCCTGCTACACAGACTTCTGCACAGAGCACTTCAATTATACAGTCGAATGAGACTGAAAACATTCAAGAAGAAGAGCCTAAAAAAGGCAGTTTCTTCAGTCGAATGAAAGAAGGTTTAAGTAAATCTCGTAAAAACTTAGCTGATGGAATGGTGAATATCCTCATTGGTGGTAAAGAGATTGACGATGAGCTTTTGGAAGAAGTTGAAGAACAGCTTTTGGTTGCAGATATTGGTGTAGAAGCAACGAGAACGATTATTACCAATTTAACTGAACGTACTGCACGTGGTGATTTGATCTATTCACATTCACTCTATAAAGCGTTACAGGAAGAATTGGTTGCTTTGCTTGCACCGCGTGTTAAGCCATTACATATTGACCCTGCAAAAAGTCCATACGTGATTTTAGTGGTGGGGGTGAATGGTGTAGGTAAAACGACAACGATTGGTAAACTTGCGAAACGCTTACAAGGTGAAGGGAAGAAAGTCATGCTTGCAGCGGGGGATACTTTCCGTGCAGCGGCGACTGAACAACTTCAAATTTGGGGTGAGCGAAATAACATCGCTGTTGTGGCTCAAGGTCATGGCGCGGACAGTGCTTCAGTGATTTTTGATGCATTTGAAAGTGCACGCGCCAAAGGAATTGATGTGCTGATTGCCGATACCGCAGGTCGCTTGCATAACAAAGGTCATTTGATGCAGGAACTGACCAAAGTTAAACGTGTAATGCAAAAGATTGATGCAACTGCACCGCATGAAGTGATGCTAGTCGTTGATGCAGGTACAGGTCAAAATGCGATTAACCAAGTTGAAATGTTTGATGAAGCAGTGGGTCTGACAGGCTTAACCATCACTAAATTAGATGGTACAGCTAAAGGCGGTGTCCTATTCAATATTGCAAGTCGTACACATGTGCCAATTCGATTTATTGGTGTCGGTGAAAAGATCGATGACCTACGTCCATTCTCTGCAAAATCGTTTGTCGCAGCATTATTTGAGACGGATAAATAACCTTTACTTCGACAATTTTGCCAAAATATAAATTCTGCTGTGAAATAAGTTTTGAGTCAAAAGTCATAAAAACCTTACGAAATGTAAGGTTTTTTTATTTTCAGTGCTTTAATCGTTTTAATAACAATCAAATCAAAGTCTTAAAACCTGATAAATAAAGGGATTCAGATTAAAATGAGATCAATTATGAGTGTCTTATTTTTATGTTTTGGGGAAGTGAAATGGCAATATTGACACGTATAGGTAAAGTGCTCACGACAGATATCATGGGGGAATCACGTCACAAAAAAAATGAGAGTGCGATGCATGATAAAGACTTAATTCACTTCATGAAACAACGCCGTACTTTTAATCGTTTAGGCAAAAAAGTGATTTTTAGCCGGACTTACTTAAATAACCTCATTAAAGAAGCAGTCCGTTGCTGTCCTTCAGCTTTAAACTCTCAAAGTGCTCGCGTGGTTATTTTAACGGATGATGCCCATTTCAAATTTTGGCATATGGTGAAAGATGTTCAAAAACAGATTTTACCTGTACACATTGCTGAAAGTGCCATTCTCAAAATTGAAAGCTGTACAGATGCATTTGGCACAGTATTGTTTTTTGAAGATCAAGATGTGATCAGTACATTGCAAAAGAAAAAACCACTTCAAGCACATGATTTTGTGTTGTGGTCAGAGCAAACATCGGGTATGGCACAATTCGCAGTGTGGACGGCACTCTCAAGTGTGGGATTGGGCGCATCCTTACATCACTATAATCCAGCCATTAATGATCAAACGTCTAAGATGCTGAACCTACCAGAGTCTTGGGAATTTAAAGCTCAGTTAATATTTGGATCGACTCATGAGAGCCCTAAAGAGAAAGAACAAGAAGAAGATGACACTATGTTTAAGGTTTTTCATACGCTTTAAAAAGATTTCGTAAGAAAGAGATCTTTTAGTATTGAATTCATGACTCTTATTTGAAAAGTCTATTTTAAATGATTAGATTATTTAAATGATTAGATTAATAGTCATTAAGAACCGAAGCGTAAGCTTCGGTTTTTGATTGATGTTCTAAATTTAGAACACATTGTTATAAAGAATGGGCTGACGTTGTATTTAAATCTCAATATGATGTGTTTATCAAATTGACCAATTATCAAAAAATAAGGAAACACCCCCATGTCATTTTTAGATCAAATCAAAAAACGTCGTACCATTTATGCGATTGGTAAAAATGTAACTTTAGATAATTCCAAAATTGAATCAGTGATTCGTGAGGCTGTAAAACAAAGTCCATCTTCATTTAACTCACAAACTTCTCGTGTAGTGACACTATTTGGTCAATCACATGACAAATTTTGGGATATCGTATTAGAAACTTTACGTAAAATGGTCCCAGCAGATGCTTTTGAAGGAACAAGCAGTAAAATTGCTAGTTTCAAAGCAGGTTATGCAACAGTTCTGTTCTATGAAGATCAAGATGTAGTTAAAGGACTTCAGGAACAATTTGCGTTATATGCAGACAATTTCCCAGTTTGGTCAGAGCATTCAACAGCAATTGCACAGTTTGCGGTATGGACTGCATTGTCAGAACAAAATATTGGTGCATCCTTACAGCATTACAATCCGATTGTAGATGAAGAAGTTGCTTCAACATTTGATATTCCTGCGAACTGGAAACTTCGTGCTCAACTTGTTCTAGGTTCAATTGAAGCTCAAGCTGGTGAGAAAACCTATATGGATGATGCTGTTCGTTTTAAAACATTCAATTAATCATAGTGTTTTAATTCGTTGTAAGAAAAAGGATGCAAATGCATCCTTTTTTATGGGCTTTCGTTTGAATTATTGTTAAAACTCGTACCGCTTGAAACTTTTAAATGGTCATGAAAGTGTCATCTATTTGTAGCATAGTGCTAACAAATTGAATTGTTTAAAAGAACAGATATGAACTCAGCAAAAAATCGAGTAACAAGCTTCGTGAGCGTCGGTGGTTTAGCTTTAGCTGCTTTATTTAGCCAAAGCTTATATGCAGCAAGTACAATTACTGTACCAGACGAAATCATGGTTGTTGGGATTAATGATCAAGCCGTTAAATCGAGTTTATTGAAAAAAACAAAACAATATAAAGTGAATCCAGGTGCATTAAGTTTGAGTGTTCGCTACCAAGCGTATTTTGAAGATAATTTGAACCGTCATGATATTGTGAAATCAGATATTCTCCGTTTGGACATTCCACAAATTCAAGACAATCAACATTATGTACTCAAATTGATTAATGCGCCAAAAGATCATGATGATGCGAAAAAATATGCTGAACAACCCAAGATTGCATTATTCGATCAGAATAATCAGCAAGTAGTTCAAGAGTCGAGCATGTCAAACCAACCTAAGAATTCTATACTGGGTGGTTTATTTAATGATTCTGTAGATGCAACCCAAGTTCAATCTACGCCTAAGAATTATTCATCTACACAAACTCGTCAAAATCAAAATGCTAAGCCTTCAACAAGCGACCAAACATCTCCGATCCAACAAACTGATACGTTATCTGTAGATCAAAACATGATCCAATTGTGGCAGAAAGCATCTAAAGCTGAGAGACAGAAATTCATGGCATGGTTAGCCGAGCAATAAAATCAGGACTCAGCAATTTAAACTAAAGCATAGAACATAGAACTTAGAACTTAAAATAGGGTACTCAAAAGTATTCTTGGATGTTTGATTCAGCTATATTGAAGTTTATACATATCAGAATCAAAAATAAGATGTTAAAGCCTAAGTTAAGATTGGCAGGACAGCACGATATTGCTGAATTAGTCCACATGATTAATTCAGCGTATCGGAATCCGCATCAAAATAGCTGGACGAATGAATCAGAAATTGTAGATGGTGATCGAATTGATCATGCGCAGTTACAAGCGCTGATTCATCAGCAGAATCAAACGCCATGCCGTTCCTTACTTTTGGTCGCGGAAATTCCCTATCAAATGAAAGATGAAATTATTGGTTGTATTGCGATTGAATCACATCAACAAGATGTGGAAATAGGGACGTTTTGTATTGCGCCACAATGGCAAAATTTAGGTTTTGGAGCACAGGTTTTAAATGCGGCTGAAACTTATGCCATGAAGATAAAACCGGATTTAAGACAAATGGTGATGTGGGTCCTGGATGCTCGTTCAGAGTTAATCGATTTTTATATCCGTCATGGCTATGTGAAAACGGGGATAGTTGAAGAATATCCGATAAATTTGAATGTAGGGACGCCGTTGATAGAGCTAAAACTTGTACAATTGAGCAAAATAGCCTAAGTAAATTGGTTTCTATTTTTACAATCTAATTAATTTTGCTCGCTTTTAAAATCCAAATATCAGATATAAAAAGCCCTCTTTGAAGAGGGCTTGAGTTTAATCAATATTAGACAAACTTAGCTATTTCATAAACCAAGTGTAATAACCAAGAATCATCAACGGCCATGCTACAAATGGGCTAAACAACCATTTCCATAACCAAAACCGTGGAATAAAGCCTACACCATGAATAAATCCACCTGATATACCAATCATAATATACATCATGGCGCGATGACTGTAGTTGCCTTCAGCATCGAGCATCATGGCTGGGTGTAAAAGTAAGACAGCAGTAAGTGGCAATGCCAATAGGAATGAAATTATCATCGCAATTTTATTCGGCTTTTTAAAGTCTTCTGACACAGCTACTTCTGACATCTCTTATTCCTCATCTAAATCTTGATGTTGTTCCATATAGATGGCAGCGATCACACCAGCAAAACATGCCATAAGAACACCGAGAATCCAAGCGAAATACCACATAAAATTTCTCCTAATGGCTTAATACAAGCTATGTGTATTTTCTTGTACGTGTTTATTGGTAATAACACCCCACATTTTGTAGTAGCACCAAGTGGTGTAACACAAGATTAAGGGAACGAAAATACACGCTGCAACGGTCATTACAGTTAAGGTGTTTTTACTTGAAACGGCATCCCACATGGTCAAGCTTACTGTTGGATTTAAGCTCGATGGCATTAAGAATGGGAACAAGGCAAAACCTGCGGTTAAGATTGCACCAGTCACCGCTAATGATGAACCCGTAAAAGTAATGCCAGCTTTCGATTTAGAAGCACCAAGCACGATGATTAAACCACCAAGCGTTGCCATAATTGGCGCAATCATGGTGATTGGATAATCAGAATAATTATTCATCCAACCTGGGTTAGCATTGGTCAAAACTTCTTTCGCAAGTGGGTTTGCTACACCATTGGTATCAAATGGTTGCACTAATGTATAACCTTGAATGTTACCCAAGTATAACCATGCACCTGCACCTAAGAAGCAGATCAAGAACACAATACCCATGATTTTGGTGGCTTGTGCAGAACGTGCACGTAAGTCACCATCCGTACGAAGCATTATCCAAGCACCACCATGAGCGCAAAGCATGGATAAGCTCACTAATCCACATACTAAAGCAAATGGATTAAGTAAGGCAAAGAAGCTACCTGTGTAGGTTGAGCGTACTGTCTCATCTAATGTAAACGGTACACCTAAGAACATGTTGCCGAATGCCACACCAAATACCAACGCAGGTACTGCACCACCGATCGCTAGACCCCAATCCCAAGACGTACGCCATTGAGTATTTTCAAGTTTAGATCGGTAGTCGAAACCAACAGGTCGTAAGAACAAGGCGAACAGTACCAGTAACAGCGCCCAGTACATACCAGAGAATGCTGTTGCATATACCATTGGCCATGCAGCAAATAATGCACCACCTGCGGTAATAAACCACACTTGGTTGCCATCCCAATGCGGAGCAATCGTATTGATTGCTGCGCGACGTTCGTCGTCTGTTTTTCCAACGAATGGCATGATTGCCATTGAGCCCATGTCAAAGCCATCGGTAAGGGCAAAACCAATCAGCAATACACCGACCAGAACCCACCAAATGATTTTTAATAATTCATATTCGATCATGCTTGAGACTCCTCATTCGCTTTTTTAGCAGCTTCAAGTTTTTCAAAATGGTATTTACCAGTGTGAAGTGAACTTGGGCCTAGGCGAGAGAATTTGATCATTAGGTACATTTCAATGATAAGTAGTACCGTGTAGAAAGATGCGAGTGCGATGATAGAACCCCATACATCTGCAGAGCTAATGCTAGAAGCAGATAAATATGTAGGTAGAACTTCACCAATGGTCCAAGGCTGACGACCCACTTCTGCAACATACCAACCTGTTTGCGCAGCAATCCAAGGTAATGGCAAAGCAACAACTGCAAACTTGAGTAACCAAGGTTTGCTTTCTGCATTGCGCTTGAATACAGCAAAAGTCGCAAGTGCAAATAACACTAACATTAAGAAGCCAGAACCGACCATTGCACGAAATGCCCAGAATAAGCTTGGCACGTGTGGAATCGTATCAGCAGCAGCAGACTTGATTTGCTCATCTGTCGCATCGACAACATTTGGTGTGTATTTTTTCAACAGCAAACCATAACCTAAATCTTTTTGAGATGCTTCAAATGCAGCCAAAAGTTCAGGTGATTTGTCGCCAGCACGTAATTGTTCTAACTGTGCATAAGAAACCATACCATTACGGATACGTTGTTCGTGATTAGTAATCAGGTCTTTGATACCTGTTACTTGCTCAGTTGTTGAACGTGTTGCAATCAGACCCATGACATACGGAATTTTGACAGCATAGTCCGTGGTTTGCGTTTCTTCATTTGGAATACCAAATAAAGTAAAGGCTGCTGGAGCAGGATGTGTATCCCATTCAGCTTCGATTGCAGCAAGTTTAGTTTTTTGAACATCACCGAGTTCATAACCAGACTCATCGCCCAGTAAAATTACAGACAGTGTTGATGCCAAACCAAAGATTGCAGCAATGGCAAATGAACGACGCGCAAAAGGCAAATCTTGTTTTTTAAGTAAGTAGTAACTCGAGATTGCTAAAACAAAGATTGCACCAGTGACATACCCTGCGGAAACAGTGTGTACGAATTTTACCTGTGCCACTGGGTTGAAAATCAATGCACCGAAATCAACCAATTCCATACGCATGGTTTCATAGTTGAATGCAGCACCGACAGGGTTTTGCATCCAGCCATTGGCAACTAAAATCCATAAAGCGGACATATTGGAGCCAATCGCAACTAACCAAGTCACAGCCAAATGCTGAAACTTAGACAGGCGATCCCAGCCAAAGAAGAATAGACCAATGAAAGTCGATTCTAGGAAAAATGCCATCAATCCTTCGATTGCTAGTGGTGCTCCAAAAATATCACCAACATAGTGTGAGTAGTACGCCCAGTTCGTCCCGAACTGAAATTCCATGGTTAAACCCGTGGTCACACCTAAAGCGAAGTTAATACCGAACAATTTACCCCAAAATTTGGTCATGTCACGGTAGATTTCCTTGCCTGTCACCACGTAAGTGGTTTCCATAATGGCAAGAAGAAAAGCAAGCCCTAGAGTTAGTGGTACAAATATAAAGTGATACATCGCGGTCATTGCAAATTGGAACCGCGAAAGATCGACCACGCTTTCAGAAATCATCAACGTGTCTCCTTGATTGGGGAAGGACTGCCAGCAATACGCTCAGCAATTTGATTATCAAAATCTTTGGGAATGGTAGGGGCATCAAACCAAATATTTTTAATCGTCATTAAAATAATCACCTTAATAATTAAAATTAGTGCGATTTCTCTAACGAGATTTTTGTTTGAATTTTTGGTATTTAAGCTCATAAATAAAACCATGTTTTATTGCTACCTTTGTATTATTAAACAAAAGTAAACATAAAATAAATAGCTTAAAAATTATAAATGACATTAAATTTAAAATTATAATTAAAACAAATACTTAAACTAAAAATAAAACAAAAAATATTCTATTAAATTGTTTAATAATACCTGAGTAAAATGGTTTGAATTAATGTGATAAATATGACATAAATACTCGGGATTAATTTTAAACAATACCAACTATTCTAGTAGGATTATGTTTTTAAGTGATTTTTGATTAGTTTAACTTAACATATGGAATTGCTAGAATTAAATAAAAATGAATTATTATATATTTATTATAAGTAAATTTGATAAGAGAGGCATTCTTTTGAAGATAATCATCGAATTTATTTGCTATTTTTCCATGAGCTATTTTTTGTGATTTCAGCAATTTAATTAACCCGAATCCTGCTTAAGAAAATGAGATCATTCATCTTGAGACTTATCCATCATTTTGAGCATAAAAAAGTCTATGCTTTGGTCTGATAACACTAAAAACTAATCATAAAATTAAATTTAGCTTATGATTTTAAAGAAAAATCCTTATCCGCGATTCGGGTTAATTAAGTTTAATATCGGGTTTTCTTTAAAGAGCTGTGTGAGATATGACAAGCATGTCATTCAAATCAAATGGTCTGACGGAACGATTTAAATTACATGTGTTTTTCCAATACAGCCAGAAGCAAGTTGATGAATAAGCGATGCTGAAAAAAATGAGAAAAAGAGCTTAGAGTTGATCTACATTGAATAACTGATTTGAAGGTGCGATCTTTTTTACAATGTAATGCGATTTTTTATATCGAATGAGGAGGACTTGAGATTGAATTTCAATTTCACCAAATTCCGGCTCCACTTGCACATAATGAAGCTGTCCGAATTCATCACGCACACGTGCTTGTGCAGAAAACCCTGGACGAGCATTCCCACCAGATACCGTGGCTAAACGACCGAGCAGAATCGTTTTGGTTTGTTGGAATTTGGGGCGTATGACTTGATCCAAGCAATGGATCATAAAAACAGTGAAGAAAATTGCGATGATTAAGGCAGGAATAATAGCGTAAAACCAAGGCATGAGCATATTTTGATATGCAAAGCTGGTCAGTTGTAGCATGTATCCGGCAAAACTAAAATTGATCAGTAAAAATACGAATATCAGTACTTTAGAGAATTTGACTTGAACAATCGGTGAGTTAGACAGCCATTGAGGCGCAACCTTTTTAAGGAAAGTACTCGGTCTTAAGCCAATATAATAGCCTAACGTTTCAGCCATGCTGAGCAGAATAAGCATAACAACACTTAAATGAAAGGGCATCAAGTCATATGCAAAAATCAGTTCAAACATGGCTGAAGTCCCGAGTTAATCTTCTAAGTAAATTCCACCATCAGAGTGAACTTTAATATTCACCTTTTCAAGACTATCGCCTTGGCATGGGCCAGAAATACACAAGCCTGTCTCCACGTCAAATAATGCACCATGTGTCGAGCATTGAATTAATTCTTGATCTTGGTCAAGGAATTGATTTTCCAAAAACTCAAGCTCAACTTGAAGGTGAGGACAGACGTTCTGATAAGCGTAAAAAGATCCATCACGCTGCGTGATAAAAATGGTATCGCCATCTTCAGTTTCAAAAGACCGAGCTTCTCGTTCTGGAATTTCTTCCATCATGCAGATTTTATTCATTATGCGATTTCCGTTTGGAACTCATTTAATAATTTTGCGTAATCGTTAACATCAAGGCGTGGGCCAAATTGAGAGACCACTTGACTCGAAATTAAGATAGCCAATTCAGTCGCTACTTGTAAATCTTTACCTGCATTTAATGCATATAAGAAAGCACCTGAAAATGCATCACCCGCACCATTGGTATCGACAGCAGTCACTTGACGTCCAGCCACTTGAATGCTTTGATTCGAAGATGAAACCAATGCACCGTTTGAGCCTAGTGTAATGACAACGGACTGACTTAATGTTTTTAATTGAGCGAGTGCCGCATCGATTGTTTCAGTCTGCGTGTACATCAAAGCTTCTTGCTCATTACAGAACAATAGATCGACGCCATCAGCAATCAAATCATCTAAGCCTACACGTGCATATTGCACCATGGCTGGATCTGACAACGTGAGTGCAATTTTTACACCATTCTCTCTTGCAATTTGACGAGCTTGTTTAACCGCAGCTCGTGCAGTATTACTGGTAGATAGATAGCCTTCGATATATAACCATTTTGCTGTTTTTAAAGGTTCAAAATCAATTTGTTGATCCGATAATTCAGCTGTAATTCCCAAGTAAGTATGCATAGTGCGTTCTGAGTCATCACTGACCAGTACCATACATGTACCAGTTACACCTTCACTGATTGATTTATCAGAAGTTTGGATGCCTGCGTCGTTTAAGCCTGTTAAATAAATTTGACCTAAGTCGTCATTACCCACACGGCAACCGTAGAATGCTTTTCCGCCTAGAGCACTAAAGGCAACAGTAGTATTGGCAGCAGAACCACCAGCAGCTTGACCTTTGTAGACTTGAGTTTTTTGCAGATTTTCAAAGAGTTGAGCTTGTTTTTCGCCATCTGTGAGTTGCATGGTGCCTTTTTGCAAATTTTGTTGAATTAAAAAGTCGTCTGATACTTTAAATTCTTGGTCAATGAGTGCGTTACCAATTGCAAAAAGATCAACAGTAGCCATGTTATCAATCACATAAAATTAAAAAGAGAAAGTTTACACCAATACTCAGATTAACTATAGTTTAGTGAATAAAATTCAAGTTTTATGACGCATATTGGTATATAAATAACGGAAAGGATTTTGCGATAAGATTTATGAAGATTGAAATTAAAGAAGTAGAGACATTACCAAAAGCAATTTCTGAATTGGCAAAACAATCAGACAAAGAAGGGTTTAGTTTTGTACATCGTTTAATTGAAGAGTTTGACAATGGTGTTAATCGCTTCGATCAGACAGGTGAATTTTTTTTAGTGGCATACGATGGCGAAAAACTGATTGCCTGTGGTGGTTTAAATCAACAGCGTAGTGAAGATGAAAACCAAAGTAAAATAGGTCGTGTACGTCGTTTCTATGTCCTCCCTAAATATAGACAACATGGCGTCGGAAAGATGCTTCTGCAATATTTAGAGAAAAAAGCAATTCAAAACTTCTCAGCACTTTGTCTTCAAACAGACACCAAGTCGGCATCGAATTTTTATCAAAAAATGAATTATGTCTATGTACAGAATCATTCAAATTATAATTATTTTAAATATTTGATTTAGTTTCTGGCACGAATATTAAAGCTCAATACCTTTGAGCTTTAATCATGATTTAAGTTTGATTGAATAATTTAAGAACAGACCATTTGGAGTCTGTTCAATGAAAATATTGGAGCAATCATTCACCCATCAGTAGATCTGCCATTTAGCGTTGTCAAAGTCTCATAATTCACTTTGATCTTTTGGATCACAAAAATATGTGCAACCACTTTAAGTGGAACAGTGGGTGATGCTTTATCCATGTCTATGACCAAGAAAACTGGTTGAATACATTCACTTCGCTGATTTTTTTCATTTTGCTTTATTTTCAAATTTCCAGCAAGTCTTATAAACCTTGCCTGTATTGGTTCAAGATTATTGTCGACACAACTATAGATAAGAAGACTTTCGCTGATTTGTTGGATCGGTCACTTAGGCTCGGCTATATCGGTGGGACAACCATATTATTCAGTTTGCTATTGGCTTTATTACTCACTTGTTGAAAAGCTGAGGGGAGCATGTCTCCACGATCTTAATCTTACTGATCAAAATAGCCTAAGCAAATAAATTCTTGTTTAAAAATATCAAAAACAATCACCTTAGAATTAACCAACTAAAATAGTATGATTAAATTTGTATAAGCACACGATAAACAGATGAATTGTACCTCAGAGTCGGTATAATACTTTTATGTCACAAAACTTACATTTAGGAGCTCACATGACAGTAGATGTCACTGAAACCATTTCTCAAACAATTCACCCTGCGTTTCAGTTGGTACGTCAACACCATGTAGCCGCACTTGATATTTTGGTTACCGAATATCGCCATAAAGTTACCAATGCTGTTCATTTTCACTTAGCATCAGAACATGATGAAAACGTATTTTTGGTTGCCTTCCGTACACAACCGATGGATTCAAAAGGTGAGGCGCATATTTTAGAACACACAGCACTCTGTGGTTCTGAAAAATTCCCTGTGCGTGATCCATTTTTCTTGATGATCCGTCGTTCATTAAATACATTCATGAATGCATTTACTGCTGCAGATTGGACGGCGTATCCATTTGCAACTCAGAATAAAAAAGATTTTCAAAATTTACTGTCTGTTTATTTAGATGCGGCTTTTGCTGCCAATTTGAATCCACTTGATTTTGCTCAAGAAGGGATTCGTATTGAGCTTGAAAATGGTGAGCCTGTTTATAAAGGGGTTGTTTTCAATGAAATGAAAGGTGCGATGAGTTCACCTTCAGATCAGTTGTACCATCAATTAGCACATCATTTGTTCCCAAAAACCACCTATCACTACAACTCAGGTGGTGACCCAAAAGATATCCCAGATCTAACGTATCAGGAATTAGTTGATTTCTATAAGTCACATTACCATCCAAGTAATGCGATTTTCATGACTTTTGGTAATCAGTCTGCTTATGAACTCCAAGAGCAATTCGAAACTTTAGCGCTGTCTAAGTTTGAAAAAGGTCAAACCATTCATTCGATTCATGAGCAGCGTTTAGAAGCACCGATTGCTGTCACTGAAACGTATGCAGTAGATGCTGAAGATTTAAAAGACAAGACGTATCATATCTTGTCATGGTTATTACCAGAGTCTAGTGATACAAAACTTCGCCTAGGTTTACGTTTGGCTGAAGGGATTTTGCTCGAAGATTCCGCATCGCCACTTCGTCATTATTTAGAAACCTGTGGGTATGCACAATCTACTGGTCCAATCATGGGCTTAGATGATTCTAACTTTGAAATGACGTTCTACTGTGGAATTCAAGGTTCAAACGCTGAACATGCTGAAACCTTTAAAAACGGTGTGATGAACATTCTTGAAGAGGTTGCTTCAAAACCTGTTGATCCTGCAATGATCGATGCGATTCTTCATCAAATAGAATTACATCAACGTGAGATCGGTGGTGATGGTACACCTTATGGTTTAAGCCTGATCTTAAATGGTCTAGGTAGTGCAATTCACCATAATGACCCGATTGAAGTTTGGGATGTTGATGCGACCATTGAACAAGTCAAAGAAGAGCTCAAAGATCCAATGTGGATCTCAAACTTAATCAAAACCCATTTGATTGATAATCCGCATCGCGTGCAAATGACCCTGATTCCAGATGCAACTAAATCTGCAAAAGAAGCGGAAGCTGAAAAAGCGCGTTTAGCTGCGATTGGCGCTCAACTGACTGAAGAAGATAAAGCTGAAATCATTCGTCAAACAGATGCCTTAAATGAACGTCAAGCTACACCTGACAATTTAGACCTGTTACCTAAAGTGGGTTTAGAAGATATTCCTGCGGAATTAGCGATTGTACAAGGTCAGTTACGTGAAATTATCAGCAATAACCTCGATACACCATTGAATTTATATCATGCAGGAACCAATGGTATTTACTACCAACAAGTACTGATTAAAATTCCTGAAGATGTGCTCTATTCACCATATTTCAACTTACTGTCTATTTTGATGGGTGAAGTGGGTGCAGGCGAATACGGTTACTTAGAATTACAACAATTACAAACCGCTGTGAGTGGTGGTTTAGGTATGGGTGCATCTTTACGTAGTAAAGTGGACGATAAAGGTAAAATTAGCGGTTGGTTAACGCTGACAACGAAATCTTTGACAGATAAACTGGATACCATTCAATTGTTAAAATTGGCATTTGAACAATTACGTTTTGACGAAAAAGATCGAATTATTGAATTGTTACAACAACGTAAAACACGTTGGGCTTCACGTCTTTCTGGTTCAGGTCATAGCTATGCGATGCAAATTGCATCTCGAAATATGAGTGCTTTGGCTGAACGTGACTACAATATTACAGGTCTAGGCGCACTGAATTGGTTAACTGATTTAGTTGCTCAAATTGAAAAAGATGAAAATGCTTACAATGATTTGATCAATCAATTAAAAGCCATTCATCAAGCTTTGCTTTTAGCACCTAAACAATTCTTATTGGTCTGCGAAGAACATCATTCAGATCGTCTGATTGAGGAAATTCAAAATGTTTGGGATAAATTGGCCATTGACCGTACGCCGATTGAATTAGCAAAACCAAACTTTGAACGTAGCCAAAATGATGAAGCTTGGCTGATTCAAGCCAATGTACAATTCTGCGCATCTGCATATCAAGCGGTGGATGTGTCACATCCTGATGCTGCACCATTGATGGCTTTGGCTGGCTATTTACGTAATGGCTTCTTACATAGCGCAATTCGTGAAAAAGGTGGAGCGTATGGTGGTGGCGCATCATATGACGGTAATGCATGTGCGTTCCGTTTTTATAGCTACCGCGATCCACGTCTTGCTGAAACATTTAAAGATTTCGAAGCAAGTATCGATTGGTTATTAAACACTGAACAACAACCGCATCAACTTGAAGAAGCCATTCTCGGTTTAGTTTCAGGAATGGACAAACCTGGTTCTCCTGCGGGTGAAGCGATTACGGCGTGTTATGCATTATTGCATGGACGTACACCTGCTTTTAGAAAAATGTTGCGTGAACGTCTGCTCAACGTGACGCTGGATGATCTTAAACGTGTTGCTCAAACTTACTTGGTTGAACAAAAACCTGTTAAAGCGGTTGTTGCTCCAATTACCAAGAAAGAAACGCTTGAGCAATTAGGGTTTGAAATAAAACAAGTCAATTAATTCACTAAATCAATAAACTATACATGGACGTTTAATGGTTTATTTCAATCATAATATAAAAACCTTTTGGGGAGTTTTCTATGTTGTTTAAAACACTTGAACTTAGTCCTTTGAATCTGAGCATCTCTATGATGCTTGGGTTTGGAGGCATTTCTTTCGCTCATGCGCAAGATTCATCTGCACAAATTAATCCTGCTAGCTCACAGGCATGTACGGCACTCGAGTCAAATGCCGACCGTTTAGCTTGTTATGATGCACTTTTTAAAGCACCTCAACAAAGCCCTGTACTGGTTTCTGAACAACGTGCAGCTACCGAACTTGAAGACAAACCAGAGCCTGAAACTTTAAAAGCTAAAATTGAAGATAAAGTTGAAAATTTATTCAGCGTTGAAGGGGATCACGTTGATCCAAAATCATCTCTGTTTGATAAACGCTGGGAACTTTCAGCCGATAGTAAGCTGGGTACATGGAATATTCGTGCGCATCAGCCTGTTTATTTACTCCCGGCTTTTTGGACGACAGATAAAAATGAATTTCCTAAAAGTCCAAACTCTCAAAATACAGTTGAGGATGACCAAAATTTAAAATCGATGGAAGCTAAATTCCAGATTTCACTCAAAACCAAAGCAGTAGAGAACTTAATTGGTAATAATGGTGACATTTGGCTTGGCTATACGCAGTCATCGCGTTGGCAGGTATACAACTCTGAAGAATCACGTCCATTTCGTGAAACTAACTATGAGCCAGAAGCCAGTTTGATTTTTCATACCAACTACAACTTGCTAGGTTTAAATGGTCGATTACTCGGTCTGACTTTGAATCACCAATCCAATGGTCGTTCTGACCCGCTTTCAAGAAGTTGGAATCGGGTGATGTTGAATGTTGGTTTTGAAAAAGACAACTTCGCCATGATGATTCGTCCTTGGTATCGAATTGAAGAAGATTTTAAAGATGACAATAATCCTGATATTAAAAACTATATCGGACGTGGTGATTTAACAACTTTCTATCGTTGGAACGACCATGATTTCACTTTAATGTTACGTCACTCACTGAAAGGTGGTGATGAGGCACGCGGTGCAGCGCAATTCGATTGGGCTTTTCCTATCAGTGGTAAATTACGCGGACACTTTCAACTTTTTGACGGTTATGGTGAAAGTCTGATTGACTATAACCACCGTGCAACTTATGTCGGTTTAGGTGTTTCTTTGATGAATGCATTTTAAAAAAAGATGTATTGAGAAATATTTAGACAAATGTAAAAAGCCACTTTTCTAAGTGGCTTTTTTTATCTTGGTTCAAAGCGTATTTAACTAAATGTATGACTTATATAGATACTGTCATTGTTTTATAAGTCATTGCTGCATTATTAGACCAATATCGCTGATATGATAATATGAAATAAGTCTCCATAAGAGCTCATCATGTGTTTAAAACGAACCATGAGTTTTGGGGTAGATTATGTCAGTATTTACAACGATGCATACAACAGTTGCTGAGGAAGTACTCATTCCTCAACTGGGAATTCATGCATTTCATCAAGCTTTTGAATCAGTACATTCGGTCTGAGAATATCAGTTCAGCATTATTGTCGGAAACCCCAATTGTTCAACAGAAAATCATGCAATTTGAAGCATCTGATATTGATTCATATCTCGCAGCAAGCATTATCGATTTAGTTCGATTTGAATTTCTAGCGATGAAGATTAGTTTTAGCTTTAAAACGGTGATGTCTCATGAAATCCAAGTTGATTTTTTAAAATAAGCCCAGCAAAAAGGATTTCAAACATATTTATATAATGTTGCAACAGTCGATCCAGAGATCAATATTGGTCGTATACATTATCGTGTTCAAACAGGCGCTCATATGGTTCCTGAGCTGAAAATTCGTGAGCAGTATTATCGAAGTTTAGATTTGTTGATGCATGCTGTTGAATACAGTGATCGCTGTTTCATATTTGCTCATTCTAATGAAGGTCAAAGAGCATTATTTATGGCGGAAATACAATCTGCTAAACAGCACAAACTCAATCTTGAACTTAATGCAATACCCAACTTGGGTTATAGATTGGTTTGTAGAGAACGTCTTATTAGAATTTACACAGATTAATTCGATTTTTTTGATCAAATTGAAGGGTTAAATCAAAATGGCACGTTAAGTGCCATAATTTCGTGTCAGACTAATTTGAATTTAATTAGAACTTAAGATAGATGACATTCGTAAATTTTCTATCAATTTCTCTGCTTTGAATGTACCCGTTAAACGTGAGTTTCGAATTTCTTGACCTTGTAGATCAAAAAATAAAAGTGTGGGAGGACCTAAGATTTCGTGTTGTTTTAAAATGAGATCTTGTGATTTGTTTTGCACTGATAAATCTAGTTTAATCAAATAGTAGCCTTTTAAAGCCTTTTGTACGTCAACACGAGGGAAGACCTCGTTTTCAATCGGTTGGCAAGCAACACACCAATCTGCATAGACATCCACAACGGCAATTTTATTTAAACTTTGAGCATCTGCAAGCGCATGATCCAATTCGAGTTGTGTGGTCACTTTCTTCCAAGGATGTAAAGTTGATTCTACACGTTCGATTTTAGCGAGCTCTAAACCTTGCATGATATTGGTATAAGAAAAATATAAAGCGAGCAGACCTATAAGGGCAATAAATAACCGTGGTGCAAGTTTGTGAGTTTTTAAAATGATATGAATGATATAGATAAAGGCGAACAGTGAAATCAGTGCTACAGCATAGTAGTAGATGTTGGCGTTAAGCATCGGGCGTATAAAGTAAGCCGCAAGTCCCAGCATTAAAAATCCAAAGAGAATTTTTAAATGATTCATCCATTCACCCGGTTTAGGCAAGAGTTTAGAACCAAAAACGCAAGCAATAAAGAGAGGGAAACCAATTCCTAAACCAAGGATAAATAGATATACACCACCCATCGATGCATCATTACTTTGCGAAACAAAAAGGAGTGCGCCTGCCAGTGGCGCACTCATACATGGACCAACAATCAGTGCTGAAAGTGCTCCCATTGCCATCGTACCAATCAACGTTCCTGTTTTTTGTTGATCTTGAAAGTGATTTAGACGATTTACCCATGATTGAGGTAAACTTAACTGAAATAATCCAAATAAGCTCAATGCAAATAAAACAAATAAGCCCGCAAAAAAAGAAATGACCCCAGGACTTTGAAACCAGCGTTGAAAACTATAGCCTATTTCAGCTACAAAGATACCCATCAGTCCATAAACAGCTGCCATACTGATGATGAAACTAGATGCAATAGTCGCTGCTCGGAACCCAGATTGTCTTTGAATAATCAGAGAGGAAATAATGGGAATAAGGGGTAAAGAGCAAGGCAAGAAAGCCAGCAATATCCCTAAGCCAAAAAAGATAAAGAGATTGAGCCAGATTGAATCTGCTGAAAGTAAACTAAAAAAAGATTGATCATCATTCCATTGTAATGACGTTGTGCTGCTTAATTCATTTTCAGATTGAGGATTTTGATCTGCTTGCTGAATATCTTGAGTGACATTACTTTGTTTTAAAATATCGTTTGGATTGCTAATGCGAGTATTTTTAATCGCATCAACTTGTAGGTTGGAGTTTGCTTGTTCAATTAAACTGTCAGCTTTATTGTTCTGGTTAAAACTGTTTTGACTAAATGCATCTTTGTTTATGCTGAGTTGTGGAATCAAACCATCTTGGTCTGTATTGATGCTTTGAGATTGTAAGGGGTAGCACAATCCATCTTGTGAGCAACCTTGCCACGTAATTTTATATTGAGTATTGGGCTTGACCTTTATTTGAGTCGAAACTTGATTGTAATGAACTTCAGTAATTCCAAAGGTTGGATCATCTTTTTTTTCACCTTTAGGAAGTTGAAACTCCACGCTTTGCCCTGACGCGCTAATTTTGAATTGATCATGATACAAATAGTAATGCGGTTGAATGTTCCATTTAAGTTGAACTTGATCTGTCGCAGTCGATTCGGCTGAAAATTTAAAGGCTTGGTCTGCAGCAAGGAATTCAGAATTTGCGAATGTCAGGGAACTGGCACTTAGCATTAATGCTAAACCGAGTGAATAAGTTGTTCGCAAATCCAATACCCTACAAGATGAGTGATGTGATTATTATTGACGATTCAACAGAGGAAGTGAAGTCATTCTAATTTCTAAGTAGTATTGAGCTGAAACAGACTTGATTACAATGATGTCAGTTAAAGCTTTTAATACATAATAGCGATTAAAAAATAATCTATTTAAATTTCTTAAGATGTTTAGTAGTCTGATAAGCACTTAATATAGGGAAGATTTAGGCCTATAAATAGAATTAGGTCAATATAATGGTTGACGAACTAATCGTTTTTCTGTATAAATGTACTTATTGATGCGGGATGGAGCAGTCTGGTAGCTCGTCGGGCTCATAACCCGAAGGTCGTTGGTTCAAATCCAGCTCCCGCTACCAATCATTAAAACAGCAATTCTGTAAAATGATTGGATGTATTTAAGTAAAGTAATTGATCAGTATAGTTTGTCTAAAGCGTAAATTGATGTGAAAGTGGCTTCCAAGTGGATGGTCATTCTAATGAAAATTATAGTTGCAGTGTTGTTAAGCTAAATCGTTAAACAAAAAGATAAATTTAAATATCCTCTCTAAATATTGATCTTAAATCTTTAATTCATTGTTTGTTATAAATTCTAATTTTGGAATTTGTATTGTCGTATATTATTGGTGTAAATGTTGAATAAATTTGAAAATGTAATTGCAAAATCTGTAAATGGTAGTGAAATTTTAGTATCGTTGGTTCCATCAAAAAAAATGCAAAGTACCCGTGAAGGGTTTGAGTGGGTTGAAGTGGGTAAAAAAGTATTACTTCAATCTGGTATCGAAATTGATTTGAACTTAGATGGCCGTAGTTTTTATACTGGCGTTCACGAAATGTTCCGTTTAGAGTCTAGAGTGTGTTAATTAAACACAATTTAGTATCCTTAAAAAAATAAAAAAACCGCCAAATTTGGCGGTTTTTTGTATTTCCAACTTTATAGTTATTGGGTTATTTATTTAATTGAATCATTTAAGTTTTAGAACAAAGCTTTAAAACACGGGAGGCGTATACGTTAATGTACGTCCAAGGATCCACAATAAGAACAATACCAATGGAATATGGAAAACCAATTGGGTTACTGTAAATCCAATTACATCTTTTGCTTTGAGTTTAAGTATCCCCAACATGGGTAACATGAAGAATGGGTTAATTAAATTGGGAAGAGCTTCTGCTGCATTATAAATCTGTACAGACCAACCCAGATGGACTTTTAAATCATGGGCTGCTTGCATGACATAAGGCGCTTCAATAATCCATTTACCACCACCTGATGGAATAAAGAAACCTAAAATGGCAGAATAAATGCCCATCACAATCGCAAACGTTTCTTTTGAAGCGATTGATACAAAGAACTCAGCAATATAATGTGAAAGTGAAAGATCAGCACTGTTCATGGCATTGGTCATGATAAATGCAATACTGCCGTACAGTGGAAATTGAATCAAAACACCTGAAACTGCAGGAACGGCTTTCGATACAGCATTTAAGAAATTGCGTGGGGTACCATGCAGCGCAATACCCAACATGAGGAAAATGAAGTTGTAAGTGTTCAAACTGGAAATCACAATAATGGGATTACTTTTGCCAAATTCATTGAACATCCAGAGCAAACCCAAGACTACAATCAATATGCTTAAAATGGGGGAATTTTCTAACCATTCTCCAGGTCTTTTCTTGGTTTCAGTCTGATCAGCAATGGGTTTATCTTCATCCAATTCAATATCAAATTGATCCATGGTTTTGATGCTATTGCCTTTAGGCGCAGACCAGTAACAGATCGCAATAGAGGCAATAATCAAAACAGCGGTCATGATCATGGATTGAGGGAGGAAAATGGTTTCCGTAAATGGAATCACACCCGAGAGATTATAGATTGGCTCAGGAAGGCTTGCTTTATTGGCTTGAAGTTGTGCTGCTGACGAGCTAATACCAAGCGCCCAAGTCGCCCCCATCCCAATAATCGCAGCCGCTGCGGCAGCACGATAATCCATATTCAGTTCTTTGCGTTTAGCCAACGCAATCACAAGCAGTGCAGTCAATACCGTACTCATCGCCCAGTTAATCAGCGAAATCAGTAAACTGACCGTCGCAACCAAGACAATAGCATTTCGTCCAGAGTTCGGAATTTGCGCCATCTTTTGAATAAGCATTTCGACAGGTTTTGAAACAGAGACCACATAACCCACGATAATCAACATACACATTTGCATGGTGAATGGGATTAAGCTCCAGAAACCGTTGCCAAAGGAGTTCGCAACATCTTGAACAGGAGCACCAATCCCAATGGCGGCAACTGCAACGATGACTACGCCAAGTAGCGCAAAGATATAAGAGTCTGGAAACCATTTTTCAGCCCAGTTACTGACACTCAGTGCAAATCGTTGCAGTATATTTTGAGAATTATCCATAATTCCGTCCTTATTTTAGTGTTGGCTTTTCCTTAATGAACTTTTTCCTTACTTCATTTTTTTAAATAGATTTTTAAAATGGCTTTCGTAAATTAATTTTTTGATTAAAGTGAGCCCGAAATGTTGTATGGAAAGAATTCAAATCAAAATTTCAGGCTAAAAATACGACGAGCTATGTCATATTGATCTGTCAACACATTAAGCTTGGATTAAATGCACACCAGTCACTTTTTGAATTTCATCAAAAGTGACATCTTTAGCGAGTTCAACCAATTTGACACCTTGAGCTGTAATATCAAGTACGCCTAAATCGGTAATGACGCGATGAACCACGCCTTTACCTGTCAGTGGTAGAGCACATTTGTCTACAATTTTAGGCGTGCCATCTTTCGCACAGTGTTCCATCAATACCACGACTTTTTGCACACCTGCCACCAAGTCCATTGCACCGCCCATACCTTTGACTTTTTTACCCGGAATCATCCAGTTGGCAAGATCACCTGTTTTCGATACTTCCATTGCCCCTAAAATTGCAATATTGACATGACCCCCACGGATCATGGCAAATGAGTCTGCACTTGAGAAAAATGAAGCTCCTTTTCGTGCGGTCACCGTTTGCTTGCCTGCATTAATTAAATCTGCATCCACTGTGTCAGCCGTTGGAAATTCACCAATGCCCAATAAGCCATTTTCAGATTGAAGCCAAACATTGATATGTTCAGGAATATAGTTCGCGACAAGAGTAGGCAGACCAATCCCTAGATTGACATAAAACCCATCTTCAAGCTCTAAAGCTGCGCGCTGCGCCATTTCATTGCGTGTCCAAGCCATGGTTTAAGCCTCCGCCTTTAAAGTCATTTGTTCGATACTTTTTTCAGGTTGAGCATTCAACACAATGCGATTGATGTAGATGCCAGGTAAATGAATGGCATCTGGATCTAATTCACCGATTTCAACAATTTCTTCCACTTCAGCAATACTGATTTTGCCTGCCATCGCGCAGACTGGATTGAAGTTTTGAGCGGTTTTACGGAAAATTAAATTTCCTGCTTTATCGGCTTTGTAGGCTTTGACTAACGCGACGTCGGCAGTCAGAGATTCTTCTAAAATATATTCTTTGCCGTTAAATTCACGGACTTCTTTACCTTCAGCAACAAGTGTTCCGACACCTGTTTGAGTAAAGAAAGCAGGGATGCCCGCACCACCTGCACGAAGTTTCTCTGCCAATGTGCCTTGTGGGGTCAGTTCGACTTCAAGCTCACCATTTAAAAACTGGCGTTCAAATTCTTTATTTTCACCGACATAAGAGGCGATCATTTTTTTTATTTGTTTGGTTTCAAGCAAAAGACCTAGTCCGAAACCATCAACCCCAGCATTATTAGAAATACAGGTAAGATCCTTTGCACCCGTGTCTTTTAAGGCTGAGATTAAGGCTTCAGGAATCCCGCACAAACCAAAGCCTCCAACGGCTAAAGTGTGTCCGTCATGAACAATGCCTTTGAGTGCTGCCTCAGCAGATTCATATACTTTATTGGTCATTAAACACCTCATTCTCAATCATTGAGTACATTTTGAGTTTTAGCCAAATACCTTTTCAGCATTCGGTGTTGATTTAGATTTTTAAAATTTTAAGCGCATCGTGTTTGCCAATAGGCATTGGCATAGTTAGACGGATTTTGACGCTTTAATACGTGGCTTACATTTTGAGAAGCCTGCATCAGTGCATCTACATCAATGCCAGTTTCAAAGCCCATTTTTGAAAGTAGATAGAATAAATCCTCAGTGGAGACATTGCCTGAAGCACCTTTGGCATAGGGGCAACCGCCCAGACCTGCAATGGATGAATCAAAGGTTCGAATGCCTTGGGTCAAAGATTGGTAAATATTGGCAATGGCCATGCCGTAGGTATTATGGAAATGACCCGCTAAAAATTGTGCGTTTATCTGTTCAAGACATGCATTCCAAACTTTTTCAACTCGATCAGGCATAGCTGTACCAATGGTTTCACCCAAAGACACTTCATAACAACCCATATCCAATAATCGTTTCGCCACATAAGCGACTTTTTCAGGCTCGATTGCACCTTCATAAGGGCAATCTACGATGCAAGAGACATAGCCACGCACTTTGATGTTATTGGCTTTGGCTAAAGTCAAAACATCCGCAAATTTGTCAAAACTTTCATCAATGCTGCAGTTGATATTCTTTCGGGTAAAGCTTTCTGACGCTGCCGTAAAGACTGCAACTTCAGTACAACCCACAGCAAGTGCAGATTCAAAACCTTTTAAATTTGGCGTAAGCAGGCTGAATTGAATTTCAGGATCGTGTGGGAGTTGGCGATACAGCACATCGCTGTCTGCCATTTGAGGAACCCATTTAGCAGAGACACAAGAGCCGACTTCAATATTTTTGAGTCCTGTTTTCATTAAATCTAAAATCAGATTTTTACGGTCATCCAACGTCAATGGCGTCTTTTCATTTTGCAGTCCATCTCGTGGACCAACTTCAACGATTTTGACAACATTGGAAGTATGAGGATCTAAGTTCATGCAACCTCCTCAAGCGCTTGGAATTCGACCAATTCATCACCCGCTTTGACTTGATCACCTTTTTGGAAGTAGGAAGCAACCACCACACCATCAAACGGCGCACGAATGGCATATTCCATTTTCATGGCTTCAAGAGTAAGTAAAACGTCATCTTTTTTTACGCTTTGATTGGCGGTCACAAAGACTTGGGTAATCGCTCCTGGCATTGGCGCTTTCAGATTACCTTCAGAACCTGCTGAATCTTCAGCGCTGAAATTATTTTTAATGTAATGAAATGCATAAGTTTTACCATTTTGGAAAATGGTTAAAGCATCTTGAGACTGACTAAATGCCAATTTATGCTTCTTGCCTTGCAACTCAACCACAACTAAATTTTTATTGAGTATTTCACCACTCAACTCAATCTGTTCACCATTTATCTCAGCAGTAAAACGAGGCTGACCCAAAGTTCCATGATTTGAAGTTAATCGAACAATGAGCTGTTGATCTGCCAATTTAAACTTGATTGGGTAGCTACTTTTTACATTGCTACGCCAAAGCGGATCTGCTTGCCATACTGGATTATTGGCTACTTTGTTTTGGCTAGAACGGAGTAATAATTCAGTCAATGCCGCTGATGCAATGAGTTCATTTGAGGTGTGTTGTACTGTCTTAAATAAATAATCTTCTTCACGCTGAATCAGATTGGTATCCAAATTGGCATGAGTAAATGATTCACTGCCAACCAAACGATCTAAGAAGGCAATGTTGTTGCCTAAACCTTCGACATGGAATTGACTGAGCGCATTGTGCATTTGTACCAAAGCCGCTTCACGGTTTTCACCCCAAACGATCAATTTTGCGATCATCGGGTCATAGAACGTGGTGATTTCGTCACCCTCAACAATACCGCTATCAACACGTACAAAATCATTTTGAGTTGGGTAGTGTAGATAGTTGATTTGTCCTATCGCAGGCATAAAACCTTTTTCGGGTTCTTCTGCATAGACACGTGCTTCAAGCGCATGACCATGAATTTGGAGCTCATGTTGTTGCTTCGGTAATGGCTCACCAAAAGCGACACGAAGTTGCCATTCCACCAAGTCTTGTCCTGTGATCATTTCAGTCACAGGATGTTCAACTTGAAGACGCGTATTCATTTCCATGAAGTAAGCTGTACCATCTTGCTCAACGATGAATTCAACTGTTCCTGCACCGACATAATCGACAGCACGTGCAGCATTGATCGCAGCTTCACGCATGGCTTCAAGTTTTGCTTCCTGCATTTTTGGCGCAGGTGCTTCTTCTAAAACCTTTTGATGACGGCGCTGAACTGAACAATCACGCTCAAATAAATGTACATAATTGCCATGTTGATCACCAAAGACTTGCACTTCAATATGACGTGGATTCACCACATAACGTTCAATCAGCACATCATCATTACCAAAGCTTGATTTTGCCTCAGATTTACAGGACGCCAATGCACTTAAGAAATCTTCACTACAGTCTACTAAACGCATTCCTTTACCACCGCCACCGGCAGAGGCTTTAATCAACACAGGGTAGCCAATGCTATCAGCTTGCTGTTTTAAAAAGTCAGCATCTTGGTTGTTGCCGTGATAACCCGGTGTTAACGGGACACCCGCTTTTTCCATGAGTGTTTTAGAGGTGGCTTTTAGACCCATCGCTAAAATCGCTGCGACTGGAGGCCCGATAAAAGTAATGTTATTTTTTTCGCAAGCTTCAGCGAATTTGTCATTTTCAGATAAAAAGCCATAACCTGGGTGAATCGCTTCCGCGCCAGTATCGAGTGCCGCTTGAATAATACGATCTGCTTGTAAATAACTTTGTGCAGCAGGAGATTCACCGATATAAATCGCTTCATCAGCCAGTTTGACATGTTGTGAATGGGCATCTGCATCTGAATACACGGCAACGGTTGCAATGCCGAGTTTTTTTGCACTGCGAATGACACGACAAGCAATTTCACCTCGGTTCGCAATTAAAATTTTATTAAACATAATCAATATCCTTATTCTTTTTTGATGCTGTTATACCGCATATACCGCAGTCTTGATCCAATCTGGACTTTGCTTATTTAAAAATGCAGTCAATCCATTCTTTGCTTCAGCACCTTGACGGACATGTGCAATGTGTTGTGCTGTTTCTAGCAATAATGCTTCAGTTAATTCTTGTTGATCAACCAATTGAATGAGTTGTTTGGAGGATGCTTGTGCTTCAGGACCACCGAGTAATAAAGCTTGGACAATTTCATTCACTTTTAGATCTAAATCTTCATTTGAGCTGATCTCATGCACCAAGCCAATGTTTTGAGCTTGTTCGGCATTAATCCGTTCAGCAGTGAGGAAATAACGTGAAGCTTGACGTGCACCAATCGCACGAATCACATAAGGGCTAATGGTTGATGGGGCTAAACCCAAACGAACTTCTGAAGTTGCAAATTGAGCATCAACACTTGCCACACAAATATCGCAGGCTGAAGCCAATCCCATGCCACCACCAAAAGCGATGCCGTGCACACGGGCAATCGTGGGTTGCTTTAAAGTGGCTAAACTTTGCAACATTTTGGCCAGTTTTAAGGCATCGGCTTCATTGTCTGCTTTAGAGGCTTGACCTGCTTGTTTCATCCAATTCAGGTCTGCACCCGCAGAGAAACTTTTACCACGTCCCGCCAAAATCACCACACGAACATCATCTCGTGCATTGAGTGTGGTAAAACAATTATTAAGCTCTTCAATCACCTGCGTATTAAAAGCATTGTGTAGTTCAGCACGATTGAGCCAGACGGTAACCACTTGATCTTTTTGTTCGAGTTCTAAATATTGATAGCGCATCTTTTTCTCCAATTCTTGATGTTCATGTTGGGTGTTTACATGCGGAACACGCCAAACTTGGTGGGTTGAATTGGCGCATTCATTGCAGCCGCTAAACTTAAGCCCAAAACATGACGAGACTCGGCTGGATCAATCACACCGTCATCCCACAGGCGAGAAGAGGCATAATACGGATGACCTTGTTTTTCAAATTGATCTCGAAACGGCTGTTTAAATTGATCTTCTTGTTCCGCAGACCATGCTTCACCACGCGCTTCAATTTGATCACGTTTTAACGTCGACAATACGCTTGCCGCTTGCTCACCACCCATCACAGAAATTCTGGAATTCGGCCAAGTCCACAGGAATCGAGGAGAGTAGGCACGGCCACACATGCCATAGTTACCTGCACCAAATGAACCACCGACCACCAAGGTCAATTTAGGGACATTGGCAGTCGCAACCGCCATCACCAGCTTGGCACCATTTTTGGCGATACCTTCATTTTCATACTGACGACCGACCATGAAACCGGTGATATTTTGGATAAAAATCAGCGGAATATTGCGTTGGGTACACAGTTCAATAAAGTGCGCGCCTTTTTGTGCAGATTCCGAAAATAGAATACCGTTATTGGCAATAATCCCAACAGGCATGCCGTAGAGCGTGGCAAAACCGGTAATTAAGGTGGTGCCGAAACGGGCTTTAAATTCATCTAAACGCGAGCCATCCACAATCCGGGCAATGACTTCACGAATATCAAAAGGTTTACGTGCATCACTTGGAATCACGCCATACAACTCTTTAGGGTCATAAAGCGGTTCTTCAATGGCTTGTAGTGGCGGATTCGCTTTGATGTTGAGGTTCTTTACAATATTACGAGCGATTGCAATCGCATGTTCATCATTTTCAGCCAAATGATCTGCAACCCCAGACAGGCGGGTATGGACATCACCGCCACCCAAATCTTCAGAACTGACCACTTCACCCGTTGCAGCTTTCACCAGTGGTGGACCACCTAAGAAAATCGTCCCTTGGTTACGCACAATAATGGTTTCATCTGACATCGCAGGAACATAGGCACCACCTGCGGTACAAGACCCCATGACCACCGCAATTTGTGCAATGCCTTGGCTTGACATACGTGCTTGGTTATAGAAAATGCGTCCAAAATGATCACGGTCAGGGAAAACTTCATCTTGCATGGGCAAGAACGCACCACCTGAATCAACCAGATAAATACACGGTAAATGATTTTGTTCAGCGATTTCTTGCGCCCGTAAATGCTTTTTCACTGTAAGTGGATAATAAGTTCCACCTTTCACAGTGGCATCGTTGGCAACAATCATACAGGTCACACCCTGCACTTGACCGATACCTGCAACAACGCCAGCAGCAGGCACATCGTCCGCATAAACCTGATAAGCCGCCAATTGACCAATCTCCAAAAATGCAGTCCCTGCATCGATGAGTTGGTCAATACGTTCACGTGGCAACAACTTGCCTCGATCTAAGTGCTTTTGACGGGCCTTTTCACCGCCGCCTAAAGCAATGGTTTGTGCCTTTTGTTTTAAATCATCTACTAACGCAAGCATTGCAGCTTGGTTGATTTTGAAATCTTCTGATCGAACATTGATTTTGCTTTGAATTTCGTTCATGAATCACGTCCCTGTATATTTTTATTTCACGCTATCTTCTACTAATACTTCATTCATCATTATTTGGTTTCATTAAACAATTCACGACCGATCAACATACGGCGAATCTCAGACGTACCTGCACCAATCTCGTAGAGTTTTGCATCACGCCATAAACGACCGGTGTCATAGTCATTGATATAACCATTCCCACCCAAGGTTTGAATCGCTTCACCTGCCATCCAAGTGGCTTTTTCAGCAGAGTAGAGGATGGCACTGGCTGCATCTTTACGTAAACCACGGTCATGATCGGCTTTGTCACAAGCTGCACCAACAGCGTAAACCAGCGCTTTACTTGCAAGCCAAGTTGAATACATATCTGCAATTTTGCCTTGCATGAGTTGAAACTCACCTAAGCATTGACCAAACTGTTTACGTTCGTGAATGTAAGGAATCACTGCATCTAAGCAAGCATCCATAATACCGAGCGGGCCACCACTGAGTACGGCACGTTCGTAGTCCAAACCACTCATGAGGACTTTAGTACCATTGCCAACACCACCCATCACGTTTTCTTTTGGCACTTTGACATTGTCAAAGAACAAAGGATAAGTGTTCGAACCCCGCATACCCAGTTTGTCTAAGTGGCTACCATGGCTAAAACCTTCCATATCTTTCTCAATCAAGAATGCAGTCATGCCTTTTGCACCCGCATTTAGATCTGTTTTGGCATAAACGACCAGTACATCAGCATCACCACCATTGGTGATCCACATTTTCGAACCATTTAAAATAAAATGATCACCTTGATCTTCTGCTTTAAGTTTCATGCTGACGACATCAGAGCCTGCATTCGGTTCAGACATGGCGAGTGCACCGACGTATTCACCAGAAATCAGTTTAGGTAAGTATTTCTGTTTTTGTGCTTCTGAACCATTACGGTTGATTTGGTTAATACATAAATTTGAATGTGCGCCATACGATAGGCCAATAGAAGCCGAAGCACGCGAGATTTCTTGCATCACAATGATGTGCGCAAGATAGCCCATATTGATGCCGCCGTATTCTTCACTGACGGTGAGCCCCATGAGTCCCATATCACCCAACTTTTTCCATAAATGAGCAGGGAATAGATTGTCTTTATCTACTTGAGCGGCAATTGGTGCAATTTCTTTAGCACAAAAGGCAGCGACTGAATCACGCAGTGCAATTAAAGTTTCATCCAGTCCAAAGTCGATGCTATGTAAATTCATATTTTCATCCTAAAAATTTTATTTCTTATTTCATTAAAAGCAATTTCACTTTGCTTTAAACATACAATACCTATATTTTATAAAAAAGTGAATTAAAATTCACAAAATGATTTATAATTCATTTTAGTTGATTAGGTACACGATTATGAGCTATAAAAGATCATCTTTAATGCAAGAAAGAATGATGCAGAACAGGCAATCCATATTGCAGTCTGCGCGTGATCTGATTGCAATTGGTGGTTTCAAAGAAGCGCAAGTTCAGGCTATTGCTGAGAAATCAGGGGTTTCAAGTGGTTTGGTTTATCGCTATTTTGAAAATAAAAATCAGATTTTGATTGAAGTATTGTCGAATGCAATTATGCGTGAGATTGATATTTTAAACACCATTGCAAAAAGTCAACTCGGTAGTACAGAGAAGTTGCAAAAAGCGGTTCAAACCTTCGTGAAGCGTGCTTTGAATAGTCCTCAGTTATCGTATTCACTGATGTTTGAACCGATTGATGCAGTGTTAGAACATGAACGTTTTCGTAGTAAGCAAATGATCAAGGAATCAATCAAAGAGATTCTTGCTGAAGGGAAAGCGAATGGTGACTTTGTGTTTGAAGATTTAAATACAGCAGCATTATGTGTCGTTGGTGCAATGACCTTTGTTGTGATTGAACCTTTAAATCCATCTCGCAATGTTATTTTCGATGAACATTACAAAGGTTATTTTGTGAAGCAAATCGTTGATTTTTGTGTAAACGCAGTTCAAATGAAGGGGGAAGTCTAGCTTAGTTGTTTTGCACAAAAGGAAGTGCTTTAAAAATAATTGTAAACAAGTGAAGTATATATAGATCAATTGATTGAACATAGAACGAAAGAATTAAAAATGAATCAAGGAGTAAGATTCAATGACTCAGGTACGACTCAGTTATGCCTATGGCACCAGTCAGCAACCCTTACTGGGGATGACCATAGGCGATAAATTTGATCAAGCATGTCTACAATATGCCGATCAGGATGCGGTAATCAGCGTGCATCAAAATGTACGACTCAGTTATAAACAGTTGCAAGACAAGGTCAATGCATTTGCATGTAGCTTGATAAAACTGGGTTTAAATAAAGGGGATCGCTTAGGGATTTGGTCGCCTAACTGTGTGGAATGGACGATTTCTCAATTTGCTGCATTCAAAGCAGGGATCATTTTAGTCAATCTAAATCCATCCTATAAAAGCAGTGAACTTGAGTTTGTGCTGAATAAAGTCTCCTGTAAGGCACTGATTATTGCATCCAATTTTAAGACCACAGATTATCAAGAAATTCTGACCAAAATTGCGCCTGAAATTAATAATGCCAATGATAAAGTTTTAAATGCTGAAAATTTACCGCATTTAAAATCAGTGATTAAAATTGATGATCAAGAACAAGTCGGTTTTCATCGTTTTTCAGATCTCATGCCTGAACCAACAAACGAACAATTAGCGCAACTTGAAGCCATTGCTGCTGATTTGCAATTTGATGAAACCATCAATATTCAATTCACCTCAGGCACAACAGGTAATCCGAAAGGTACGATGTTGACGCACAACAATATTCTAAACAATGGATACTTTGTGGGTGAGGCGATTCATTTAACACCGCAAGATCGCGTCTGTATTTCTGTACCACTATTCCATTGTTTCGGTATGGTCATGGGGAATTTGGCCTGTATTACGCATGGTTCGACTATGGTTTATCCCGCTGCAGTGTTCAATCCACTGGAGAGTTTAAAAGCCATTGAACAAGAAAAATGTACCGCTGCTTACGGCGTACCGACCATGTTCATTGGAATGCTTGAACATGAGCAGTTTGATCAATTTGATCTAAGCAGTCTTAGAACTGGGATCATGGCGGGGAGTCCGTGTCCTCGTGAAATTATGCAAAGAGTCATAGATCGTATGCACATGCGAGATATTACGATTTGCTATGGTATGACCGAAACCTCTCCTGTGAGTGCACAGAGTTCGACATCGGATTCGTTAGAACAACGTGTCAGTACTGTGGGTCGCGTGCATCCACATATTGAAATTAAAATTGTCGATGAACAAGGTAAAGTTGTTCCGCGTGGAAAACTGGGCGAACTGTGTGTCCGTGGATATTCAGTGATGCTCGGTTACTGGGAAGAAGAGGAAAAAACGCGTGAAGTGGTCGATGTGGCTAAATGGATGCACACGGGTGATATCGCTGAAATGGATGAACATGGCTTTATAAAGATCAAAGGTCGAATTAAAGATGTGGTCATTCGAGGGGGTGAAAACTTGTTCCCCAAAGAAATTGAAGATTTCTTGTATAAGCACCCAGATGTGATGGATGTACAGGTGATTGGTTTACCTGATCGTCGCTACGGCGAAGAGTTATGCGCCTGTATCATTTTACAAGAAGGTCATACTGTCACCGATGAATGCATTCGCAATTACTGCAAAGAGCATATTTCGCATAATAAAGTGCCGCGCTATGTGAGATTCTTTACCGAGTTTCCAATGACAGCTTCTGGTAAAGCGCAAAAATTTAAGCTACAAGAGTTCATGCGAGAAGAGTTAAATCTTCAAGACGAAATGACATAAATCTATTGAGCATAGAAGCATGGAGACACATATCAAATTTCAATGCATTTGGTATGTGTCTGTACTGTGTTCATTTAAAAGATTCTTTTATTTTTCTCTCAATGGCATATATCCATCAAAATTTATGTCATCAATAGTTTAAATTCAGGTTGTTTAAGAGGGATAGATGGCCAAAAACTTTAATCATCCGAAAGTGGTGGAAGCCTATGACGATCATATCCGATGCTTGATTCCGGGTTATGAATTGGTTCATCTGCAAATTAGGTCAATATTAAAAACTCAGCTTTCTATAAGTGCTAAAATTTTGATCGCAGGATGCGGTACAGGCTATGAACTTGAATATTTATTGGAGACCTTTCCAGAAGCGAGTTTTGTCGCCTTCGATCCATCTGAAGAAATGATCAACAAAGCCAAAACACGTTTACAGTCAAATGAGTTAGAAAAAATTGAATTTAGAATTGGCGATTCAAGTGTTTTAGAAAATCATGCGCAGCAATTTGATGTCGCTTTAGCCATTTTAGTCTCGCATTTCTTAAATCCATCTCAAAAGAAGCAGTACTTTAAAGAGATTCAACAGTCCTTAAAACCAAATGGCTTTTTAATGAGTTTTGATCTGATGAAATTTAAAGATCAGGGACACATTCAACACTTAAAATATCTCACTGAAAGTTTGGGACTCAGTGAAAAACAAAGCCAAATCATGGTTGAGCGTTTGGAGGATGATTTTGAATTGATCAGTATCCAAGACATGCAACAACTTTTGAGGAACTGTGGTTTCCATACGACAGAATGTTTTACACAGATTTCAAATTTCTATGGTGTTATTGCTTATCAAAAAGAAGCTTAAGACCTCAAGTCGGTTGGGAGTGCCAGACGATTAGGAATGCAATAAACTTAGCATATAAACATCGGAACATTTTTAGATAAGTATCTCTATTTCTTTATTTTATATATGCAATTCGCATAATTTTATATTGTTTTTTTACAAATGTTTATATATCTAAAATGAAAAAAGATTATGATCAATCCATATGTTTATGAATATAAAAGGGAAGATCATGTCTACAGATCCGCAATTTCCAAGTACAGAAAATCTAGGTATCGCAGTGTATTCAAATAATGCAGAAGCGATTGGTAATACACCTTTGGTTCGTATTAATCGTCTCATTACGGGCGGTGCAACCGTTCTTGCTAAAATTGAAAGTCGTAATCCTGCATTTTCTGTAAAAGACCGTATCGGCGCAGCGTTGATCGCTGATGCTGAAAGAAGTGGAAAACTTAAAAAAGGTATGCACATTGTAGAACCAACAAGTGGTAATACAGGCATTGCGTTGGCTTTTGTTGCTGCGGCGAAAGGCTATGACATTACCTTAACCATGCCTGCAAGTATGAGTATTGAACGCCGTAAAGTGCTTAAAGCCTTAGGTGCAAATCTAGTGTTAACTGAACCCGCGAAAGGCATGAAAGGTGCTGTTGAAGAAGCAGTGCGTTTGGCGACAGAAAACCCTGAACTTTATTACTTGCCACAGCAATTTGAGAACCCTGCTAACCCTAAAATCCATGAAGAAACAACGGGTCCAGAGATCTTTGCTGCAACAGGCGGTCAAGTCGATATCTTGGTTGCGGGAGTTGGTACGGGGGGTACAATTTCAGGGATTTCGCGTTATTTCGAAAAAGTAAAAAATCAGCCGATCCATTCTGTAGCTGTAGAACCAGCAGACTCACCGATTATTGGTCAAACCAAACGTGGTGAAACTTTGACACCTGGACCCCACAAGATTCAAGGCATTGGTGCAAACTTTATTCCAGGCAATCTTGATTTAGACTTGGTGGATGAAGTCATTGCAATTGAAAACCAAGAAGCGATTGATGTTGCACGGTTGTCAGCAACACAAGAAGGTATATTTGTCGGGATTTCAAGCGGAGCTGCTCTTGCTGCTGCTAAAAAATTAGCAGAACGTCCTGAAAATGCAGGTAAAACAATTGTGGTGATTTTACCTGATGCGGGAGAGCGCTATTTATCTTCGGTTCTATTTGAAGATATTTCAGCTGAGTAAAATAAAGAAATAAATAAAACCGACTCATATGAGTCGGTTTTTTTATAATTTTTGAGTATTTCTAAAATCATTGTAAAAGCATTATTAGATCAAAGTGGAGCTGAACATTTAAGAAGAATTCTTTTAGCAACCTCTGATGCTCATGGTTTATATCGTAAATTTGATTTTAACAATTTAGAAAGACCTGAAGATTTTTTGGAAATTAACAGACCAAAAATATATCAGCAAAAAACCTAATACGCTTCCAATGAAAATAAATAATAGACATTGGACGAATAAGAAATCCCTAACACAAAACAGTTAGGGATTTTAGCCTTGATTAAAATTTATCTTCCATAAGCACAGAACCAAAGTCTTCACGTAGTTTACGCTTTAACATTTTTCCAGTACCACTGAGTGGAATCGCATCCACAAAAATCACCTTATCAGGCGTTTGCCATTTGGCGATTTTATCGCTGTAGTATTCAATCAATTGATCTTCAGTAATCCGACTATCAGGGGCTTTGACAGCAATCAGCACTGGGCGCTCATCCCACTTAGGATGATCCGCTGCAATCGCGGCAGCCATGGCAATATCAGGGTGACCCATTGCAATGTTTTCAAGTTCAACCGATGAAATCCATTCGCCCCCAGATTTGATTAAATCTTTTGCACGATCACTGATGTGCAGATAGCCATCTTCATCCATACTGGCAATATCACCCGTATCAAACCAACCATCTGAAGTTAAACTTGATTCTGATTGACCAAAGTAACGTTCAATCACCCAGTGACCTTTCACTTGCAGATTTCCTATGGTTTCCCCATCATGCGGTAGGGTATTGGTTCCATTTTCTTCATCAACCAAACGAATACTTACACCATAAGGTGGTCGACCTTGAGACAGTCGGAGTTTAGAGCGCTCATCTTCGCTTAAATTTTTGTGTTTTGCTTTTAATTGGTTGGCTGTGCCAAGTGGACTCATTTCGGTCATGCCCCAAGCATGAATGGTTTCACAGCCATAAACATCTTTAAATGTTTTGAGCATTGTCGGCGGGCAAGCAGAACCACCTATCACATTACGTTTTAATGTCGTGAGCGGACTATTCAGTTTCTTCGCAGAAGCTAACAGCGCTTGCCAAATAGTTGGTACACCCAGTGCCACGGAGACTTGGTAATCATCTATGAGTTTAACCAAGCTATCACCATCTAAACCTGGTCCAGGTAAAATCATGGTGCAACCAATCATTGCAGCAGCATAAGGTGTTCCCCATGCATGTACATGGAACATAGGAACCACAGGTAAAATCACGTCTTGTGCTGATAAATTTAGTGAATCAGGCAAGCTTGCAGCCAGTGTATGTAGAATCGTTGAGCGATGAGTGTAGAGTGCGCCTTTAGGGTTGCCTGTCGTACCTGATGTATAGCAAAGTGAGCTCGCTGTGGTTTCATCAAATTCAGGCCAATCATACTCAGAGCTATGTTCGCTGATAAGATCATCATAGAAAATAACTTCAGGCAACGCTGTTTTAACCGCTTCATCATAGGCATCTAAACAGATAAAAGATTGTACCAACGGAATATGCGCTTTAATGCCTGTGATTAAGGGTAAAAAAGTCTTATCAAAAATGATCGCTTTGTCTTTGGCATCATTAATAATGAAAATGAGCTGTTCAGGAAAGAGCCGAGGGTTGATGGTGTGACAAATCAAACCACTCCCTGAAATAGCATACCACGATTCAATATGACGATGGTTATTCCATGCCAATGTTGCAACGCAATCGCCGTGAGATAATTTCAAGGCAGATAAAGCTTTGGCGCCACGTTTTGCATTATCAGAAATATTTCGCCAGTTGGTTTCAAACATTGAACCATCTGTATTTTTAGAAATGACCGCAGTGTCGGGATGATAAGTTGCAGCATGTTCTAATAGACTGCTCACTAAAAGGGGCTGGAACATCATTCTGCCGTGCATTTATTTCTCCTTGATGTTTTATATTTCGAGGTCATGCTGACTTCATTTTTTGTAATAAATCGAGATTTTTTAAAATTAAAAATTTAGTTTGAAAATGTACTCATGATGAGTTCAGTGTTTTAAATGAATACACTAAATATAAGTTTGAGTAAAGGTTTATGCTCATTCACCGATGCTCAACATTAACAAATATTAATTCAATTCTAGAAGAGTCATTAAGCTGTGACTAAAGACTTTAACAGTTGCTTAATGGATACAGCTGCTTTACGTTCAGGGATATATACACCAGCAGTTTTTAAGTCTGAAACAAGCTCGGCTCTGAAATCGTTATAGTCCACTTCAGCAGCATGACGCTGTCCACCTTCAAAATTATAATGTGGATTGTTAATTTCATTTTCAATTGCTTGCTGCATGTTTTTAGGGCGTTTATATTTTCCTAAAATTTCTTGGCAAGCGAGATTGGCTTGATGATCCGAAGCTGGCCATATACAGCCCAGCGGTTGAAATAAGCCAATGAAATAAAGATTGTCATGTTCTGCATGCATCATTTTGCGATAAAGAGGGAGTTTTTCAGCATGTTGGAAATCGATGAAATCTTTGTCGAAGAATGGGAATACCGTCCAAAATCCGGTACAGCAACAAATAATGTCAAATTCTGCTGAACTACCATCAAAAAAATGCACAGTTTTACCCTCCAGCTTTTGAATCGCGGGTTTGGGTTTAATTTTTCCATGACGAATATAGTCAATAAAATCTGAGTTTGCCGTTGGATGTTGTGTCAACATCGGTTTGTCATTTACAGGCAAACCAAAGTCAGCATAATTTCCTGTAAATGCTTTCACCATTTTAGTGAGTAGTCTTTGTCTGGTTTTCGGGGATAATTTTTCAAGTGCTTTGACCAATATGTCAGCCGGGTAGCCGAGCATGAATTTGGGGACAAACCATTGCGGGCTTCGCATCGAGATATAAATGTCTTTAGAAACACGCGCTGATTCAACCGCAACATCGCAGCCTGAGTTTCCAGCGCCAATAACCAAAATTTTCTTGCCACGCCATTCATCATTCACACCCTTAAAATCATGGGAATGCATCCATTTACCCGTAAATTCACCCTTATAACTTGGATACTTAGGCATCCAATGATGCCCATTGGAAACCATCAGATAATCATAGGTTTGCATGTGGTTTTCGCCCTGATTATCGGTGAATTCTACATTCCATTTTCCATCACTGTTTTTTTTGACGTAATCTACAGTATGATGAAATTTGATCTGATCATAGACGCCAAAGTGCTTGGAGTAGTTTTCAAAATACGCTTGTAAATGATCATGACGAGGGTAGTCTGGATAGTCGCTAGGCATTGGATAATCTTCATATTCAGACATGGTACGCGAGCTGATGATGTGCGCGTTTTCATAGACCGAAGAGTGGCCCGTCGCTGAATTAAACACCCAGTTTCCACCAACTTTGTCATTTTTTTCGAAAACATCGTATGAGATCCCATTTTGTTGACAGTTTTTTGCTGCGGTGATGCCTGATGGCCCTGCACCGATAATACATACACGATTCATATTCTGTTCCTTGAATATTTATTTTTATTAAAACCAATTATAGTTGGTTTTATGACTATAATTGATTTATTTTTAATCAGAAAGCTAAAGGAAAGTTTTAAATGCTGTTCGATGAAATCAAGTTGCCTGTACAAAAAAGAAGCAAAGATAGGTTGGAACATGTGATTCAAACTACTGTTCAAATATTAGAAAAAGATGGACTTCATAAATGTACCATTCCCGAAATTGCTATGGCTGCAAAATTACCAAAAATTAATATTTATCAGTATTTTCCAACAGTAAATCATTTGTTCAGTATTATGGTGAAACGATATTTAGAAGCCTTACAAGCCTATGTGTTATTTAAAAATGAAGACTATAAAACGTGGACGACAAAACAGATTACGATTGATTTAATCACCAGAGTGTCTGAATTTTATAATTTGAATAAAGCTGCCAGTATTCTGATTTTAGGTGGTCCTATGCATGTTGATGGCTTTAACTTACAAGAAATGGTGATCGAGCAAATATCTGAGGATCTACATTATATTTTTGAAAATAAGAGTCAACCTGTGATTTTTCAAAACAAGGTGGAAATCACTTATTTAATAGAAATTGTTTTTGCCTTGTTAAAACATAGTTTTTATAAATGTGGCAAAGTCACTCCAGAGATTTTGCAAGAGTCGATCCGATTGAGCCATTTGTATATTAGACCTCTTGCGAAAGTAAAAACTATCCCCATATAAATGTCATGAGATATCAGAAATTAAACCATTTTTCAGATTCTGAATTCAAACGCTTGGTTGGCGTACCTCGGCAAGTTTTTACTGAAATGGTCGAGGTTTTAGCAAAAGCAGAATCACTTAAAAAG